>NZ_JAQOSR010000105.1:0-32060 GCF_046718885.1 Bradyrhizobium sp. UFLA01-814
GCCGATCGAGGGCTGGTATCCCGGCGATTGCACCTATGTCTCGGACGGGCCGAAGGGGCTGAAGATCAGCCTGATCATCTGCGACGACGGCAACTATCCGGAGATCTGGCGTGACTGCGCGATGCGCGGTGCCGAGCTGATCGTGCGCTGCCAGGGCTACATGTATCCGGCCAAGGAGCAGCAGATCCAGATCTCGAAGTCGATGGCCTGGGCCAACAACTGCTACGTCGCGGTCGCCAACGCCTCCGGCTTCGACGGCGTCTATTCCTATTTCGGCCATTCCGCGCTCATCGGCTTCGACGGAAGGACGCTCGGCGAGTGCGGCACCGAGGAGAACGGTATCCAGTACGCGCAGCTCTCGGTGTCGCTGATCCGCGACGCCCGCCGCAACATGCAGTCGCAGAACCATCTCTTCAAGCTGATGCACCGCGGCTATACCGGCCTGATCAACTCCGGCGACGGCGATCGCGGTCACGCGGTCTGCCCCTACACCTTCTACAAGAACTGGATCACCGACCCCGAGGGCACCCGGGAAATGGTCGAGGCCATGACCCGTCCGACCGTCGGAACCGACGAATGCCCGATCGAGGGCATTCCGAACCAGAAAGTCGCACATCGTTGAGTGACATCGACGATCGGCGCCGGCGCGATGTCTCGCGCCGGCGTGGTTCGATGCAACGGCGGACACTTCCTCGCGGAGGAAACAGGGGGGACATCATGAGCGGTCAATCGAATAGCGGGCTGGTTCATCAGACCGAAGGGCAGATCGACGACCTTCTCGGCCATGAATTCGAGCACGAGCCGGTGCCGATGAGCGCCCGGCGCAGCGCCTTCTCGGTCACGATGGTGTGGCTGGGCTTTCCGATGATCATCACCGGCGCGATGACCGGATCGCTGCTGGAGCTGGGCATGGGGTTCAAGAACGCACTGGTGGCGATGATCGTCGGCAATCTGATCATGTTCGCCTATGTCGGCGCGCTCGGCCTGATCGGCACCAGGCGAGGCATGAACTTCGCGCTGATCGCCAGCATCGTGTTCGGAAAGAAGGGCTATGTGCTGGCGTCGGGCCTGCTGTCGACCCTGCTGCTCGGCTGGTATGCGGTGCAGACCGGCATCACCGGCGCGCTGATCTCCTCGACCTACGGCCTCAATTATGTGGCGATGACCATCGTCGCAGGCGTGCTCTATATCGGAATTACCTTCGTCGGCGTGAAGGGATTGCACTGGATCGGGCTGGCGTCGGTGCCGCTGTTTGTCGTACTCGGCCTCTGGGTCGCGGCCGATGCCGCCTCGACCACGACGTCGGCGGCGATCTTCGGCTATGCCGGCAACAATGGCGTCGCCAGCATGTCGATGGGCGTCGGGCTTACCGTGGTGCTCGCGCTGTTCATCGATGCGGGCACAGTGACAGCGGACTTCAACCGCTGGGCACCGAGCGCGCGAGCGTCGCTGTTCGCCACGTTCAGCGCCTTTCCGTTCGCCAATCTGGTGGCGATGCTGGTCGGCGGCGTGATGACGGCGGCGCTCGCCGTGCCGAACGCCAATCCGTTCGGTGTCGACAACATGTTCGGCTACATGAACGGCAAGCAGCTGACCTGGCTCAGCATCCTCGCGTTCATCTTCCTCTATGCCAATTTAGGCTCCGTCTGCTCGCATTGCCTGTACAATGCGGCCACCGGCTGGTCGCGCATCCTCGGGACCAATATGCGGCTGATGGCGGTGGTGCTCGGCGCGCTTGGCATCCTGGTGGCTGCCGGCAATGTCTGGGCGTTCTTCATCCAGTGGCTGTCGCTGCTCGGCATCCTGGTGCCGCCGATCGGTGCGATCATCCTGGTCGACCAGTACCTGCTGCGGGCCGAGGCGCGCGCGGACGTGGACTGGCGTGCGAAGCCGTTCATCGCCTGGGGCATCGGGTCGCTGTTTGCCTTTGCGGTTGAAAACCTGATGCCGGGACTGTCCACTGCGATCTCCGCCGCGGTGGTCGCAGGCATCGTGTACGGGGCGATCGCACGGGTGGAGTCTCCGACCGAAAAGGTGGCGCGTCCCGCGTAAGCGATCAGCTCGATCAAGCAAGAAGGGTACATCAATGAGCGTCGACTATCAGATCCATGATCTCGGCAATTTGACCTTGCAGCGCGGCGCGACCATTCGCGACTGCAAGCTCGCCTACAAGACCTATGGCCAGCTCAACGCGGCCAAGGACAACGTGATCGTCTATCCGACTTGGTACTCCGGCCAGCACTACGACAATGAATGGCTGATCGGACCGGCCAGGGCACTCGATCCGGCAAAGTACTTCATCATCATTCCGAACATGCTCGGCAACGGGCTGTCGTCGTCGCCGAGCAACACGCCGGAACCGTATAATGGACCGCGTTTCCCGCAGGTGACGGCCTATGACAATGTGCGCGCCCAGCATCGGCTCGTGACCGAGAAATTCGGCATCAAGCACATCCGTCTGGTGGTCGGCTGGTCGATGGGCGCGCTGCAGACGTTCCATTGGGGCGCGCTCTATCCGGATATGATGGATCTGTTGGCGCCGTTCTGCGGCTCGGCCAAATGCTCGCGCCACAACTTCGTGTTCCTCGAAGGCGTCAAGGCGGCACTCACCGCGGATGCTGCGTGGAAGGAGGGCTGGTACACCGACAAGCCGACCCGCGGCCTGCGCGCCGCCGCGCGTGTCTATGCCGGCTGGGGCTTTTCGCAGGCCTTTTATCGCGAGCAGCTCGACATCAAGACGCTGGGCTATTCGTCGCTGGAGGATTTCCTGGTGGCGTTCTGGGAAGGCTTCTTCCTGCCGAAGGATCCCAACAACCTGCTGACGATGCTGTGGACCTGGCAGCACGGCGACATCAGCGACAACGAAATCTACAACGGCGACTTCAAGGCCGCGCTGAGAGCGATCAAGGCCAAGGCCTATGTCATGCCGGGGCAGACCGATCTCTATTTCCCGCCGGAGGACAGCGCGTTCGAGGTCGAGAACATGCCGAACGCCAAGCTCGTGCCGGTACCGTCGATCTGGGGCCACTTCGCCGGCGGGCCCGGGACCAATCCGGTCGATGTCGCCTTCATCGACAGCAAGCTCAAGGAGCTGCTCGCATCGTGATATCGACCGGTTGCGAACGGCTGCCTGCGCGATCATGGGAGGCGTGAGCTTGTCCAATCCCGCTTTGCTGCTCGACCAGTACCGCATCCGGGAGGAGCCGTATTACCGGCCGCTCAAGGATGAGGTCGAACTGTTCGGTGCAGCCTATGCCAACCGCATGCCGGTGATGCTGAAAGGCCCCACCGGCTGCGGCAAGACCCGCTTCATCGAATATATGGCGTGGCGGCTCGGCCGCCCGCTGATCACGGTAGCCTGCCACGAGGACATGACGGCGGCGGATCTGGTGGGGCGCTGGCTGCTCGACGCAGAGGGGACGGTGTGGAGCGACGGGCCGCTCACCACCGCCGTGCGTCTTGGCGCGATCTGTTACCTCGACGAGATCGTCGAGGCGCGCCAGGACACGACGGTCGTGATCCATCCCTTGACCGACGATCGTCGTGTGCTGCCGCTGGAAAAGCGTGGTGAATTGATCCACGCCCATTCCGACTTCCAGCTCGTGATCTCCTACAATCCGGGCTACCAGAGCGCGATCAAGGACCTCAAGGAATCCACCAAGCAGCGCTTCGCGGCGCTGGATTTCGGCTATCCTGATCGGCCGGCCGAAACCGAGGTGGTGTCGCGCGAAGCCGGCATCGAGCCCAACCTCGCCGAACTCCTGGTGAAGATCGCCCAGCACAGCCGCAACCTGAAGGGCCAGGGGCTCGACGAAGGCGCCTCGACCCGGATGCTGGTCAATGCCGGCCGCCTGATCGGATGCGGCATCAGCCTCGAAAAGGCCTGCGAGACCACAATCGTCGTGCCCCTGACCGATGACGCGGACACCAGGAACACGTTGCGCGACGTGATCTCGGCCTGCGGGTAAGTGGACGTTTGCAGGTGGCGGTCGCGCAAATCAGTTCGCTCGATAGCTTCCGGTCCGGACGTCGGCTTGCGGCCCTCTTGCGCGGCCATGACGATGTAGCTGCGGCCGTGCAGGCGGCGCGCGCCGCTCTACAGCGAACGGGTTGGTTCGATGATCTGGCGCTCTGGGACGAGGCCGTGCACGCCCTGTTCGAAGCCAATCTCGGTCAAGCCGTGGTGCAGGGCTTTCTGCGTCTATCGGTGCAATGGCCGGCGCAGCGATCGGCCGATGATCTGATCGCGATCGGCCGCGCGGTCCGGGACATCGGCCGCAGTGCCGGAAGCCGCGTCGCCGGTGCGTTGTTGACCGAATTGTCCAAGCTGCTGCCGCGGCTTGCGGGTGCAGGAGAACTCACCGCGGTCCTCGTCGCGCTCGACCAACTCGCCGCCACTGGGCCGGAGTCGGCGAGCCTCGCGATCGGTCGGCTGGGGCAGTTTCTGGCGCATGCCGGCGGCGAGGAGTTTGCGGCGTGGGTTTCCGCCGGCTTGCGCGCGAGTGGCGGCCGCGCATCGCGCCGCCGCGCCTATTTCGCGCTCGACGATCAGCTTTCGGCGCAACTGTTCGCAGCCGGCCGGAGCGGCGATGATTTCGCGCGGCTGGAGAAGCGCCTCGCCGCAACCACGATTGCGTTGTGGAACAGAAAGCCGCGTTTCCGCAAACTTGCCGTTGCACCGACGCCGGTGCCGCGGCGGACTTCGCTTGCCGCCGGCCTCGTCGGTCTTCCGCAGACCTTTCCCGGCTTCGAAGGCGAGGCAGCGGACGCTGTCTATCTCGCGGCGGTCGCGCATGCCGGCGCGCATCTGGTGCATTCCACCGCCCGCTTTCCGGTGGGGCGACTGAAGGCGCTGCAGATCGCGCTGGTCTCGCTGATCGAGGATGCCCGGGTCGAGACGCTGGCGCTCCGCGAGATGCCCGGGCTGCGCCGGCTGTGGTTGCCATTCCACAGCGCGACGCCAGCCGGCCAGGCAACCGCAGCCGGACTGATGGTGCGGCTGGCGCGGGCGCTGATCGATCCCGATTATCAGGATCCGGATGCGTGGGTGGCCAAGGGACAACAGCTGTTTGCCGCTGCCGCCGGCCGCTGGAGCGATCCCGCCATCAGCCGCGAGATCGGTGGCTTGCTCGGTAACGACATCGGGCAGATGCGGCTGCAGTTCAACGCCAAGAGCTACGTCGTCGAACCTGCCTATCGCGACGACAATCTGGCGCTGTGGGATTTCGGCGACCAGCCGGACAGTCCGGCCGAGACGATCGAACTTGCCGTCGATTCCGTGCGGATCGAGCGGCGCGACGATGCGGGTGCCCAATCGACCGATGACAACGCCAAGCCGGACGAGACGTTGCGCGCGAAGGCCGGCGCGGTCACGCTGCTGGACGGGTTTCCAGTCGCGACCTACCCGGAATGGGACTATGCGGCGCGTACCGAGCGGCCGGACTGGACCACGATCCTGGAGGCCGATGCCGCCGTTTCCGCGCAGCCCTTCGATTCCTCGACGGACGCCGAGGCGATGCGCTGGATCACGGAGTTGACCCGCGACGCGTCGATCGGCCGCCGTATCAGACACAAGGGCCAGCGCGACGGCGACGCGCTCGACATTGACGCGGCGATCGCCCTGACGATCGAGCGGCGCACCGGCAATATCAGCGAGCCCAGGGTCTACCAGCGCGATGCGCCCGGACCGCGTGATCTCGCCATCCTGCTGCTCTTGGACCTGTCGCAATCGACCGCGGACCGTGACCGCCGCGGCCGGACCGTTCTCGACGTCGAGCGCAAGGCCGCAGCGATCATGGCGACCGCGGTCGAGGCCGCCAATGATGCGATTGCGGTGCATGGTTTCAGCTCCGACGGCCGCGAGCGGGTGCGCTATCTGCGCATCAAGGGCTTTGCGGAGCCGATGGACGCCGTGGTTCGTGCGCGTCTTGCGGGCCTAGGCAGCAGCCATTCCACCCGGCTGGGCGCGGCATTGCGCCATGCCGGGGGCTTCCTCGCCGAACGACGCGCGTTCCGGAAGGTGTTGCTGGTTCTGACCGACGGCGAGCCGTCCGACATCGACGTCCCGGATGCGCAATATCTCGTTGAGGACGCGCGCCGTGCCGCCCAGCAGCTGCGGCGGCGCGGCACCGATATCTTTGCCTTTGGCATCGGCGAGCACAGATTTCCCCAGCTCGATCGGATTTTCGGCGAGCGCTATGCGCTCCGCGTGCCGCGCATCGAGGTGTTGCCGCAACGGGTGATGCAGCTCTACGCGGAACTGAAGAAATAGCGGGTGCTTCTAGCCCGTTGCCCGGGGCAGGGAGCCTTTTGCGGTGATCTCCGCCGAGAGTTCCTCGATCGTCTTGCGCTGCTCCATGGCGGCGCGGCGGATCAGCGCAAAGGCAGCCGGTTCGGCCAGCGCATGGGTGTGCATGACCTGAAGGACCGCGGCGAGCACGACGCGGCGGGATCGCAGCCGCTGCTCCAGCTTGAGCACCTGCTGCTTCAGCTCGCTGGTGCGCTCGCTGCGCTCGAAAGCCAGGACGAGCGCGGCATAGATTCCGGCCGAGCGCAGCGGCTTCACCAGAAATGACGCCGGATCGAGGTCGAGCACCAGCTTCAGACGGCTCGGCGTCTCGGTGCCGAGCAGGGCGATGACCGGGCTTCGTCCAAGCGACGCCCGCTGTGCCGGTGAGGTGAGCGGCAGGAACTCGTCATCGATCAGCGTCACGTCGGGACGGCAGTCGATATTGGCGCCGGGCTCCCATGTGACGATCTCGATCCCGAGGCGCTCGAACTGACGCCTGACGATCGAGGCATCGCGTTCATCCCTGATGGCAACGAGCGCCTTGCGCCCTCGCAGCGAAAATGAAGACGGTTTGCTCATTTCACAACCCGCAAATGCGGCGCATTCGGCAACGTTCCATCCCTTGCCGGGCTGGCGGCGATGTCGAGCTGCGTCAGATAAGGATCCGGTCTGACCGGCGCTTCAGCTTCCCAGAAGATGTCAAACTGTCCTTCGGCGTTCGAGACGGCCAGCCGCGGCGTCAGGACGCAGTGGTTGTTGCTGCCGTCGATCCAGACCGGACCTTGCGGCGAATTGTAGCGATGGCCGGCCGCGGCGCGCCGCACCTCGCCGATATCGGATGTGCCGGCGCGCTGCAGCGCGCGGGCCAGCAGATAGACAGCGACATAGGCGGATTGCCCGTCGACGGACGGGCTGCTGTGTTCGCCGTGGCGCGCCTTCCAGCGCGCCACGAAGGCCCGGTTCTCGGGCAGGCGAATGCTTTCGAAATAGGCCGACGAGGTGATGCATCCGGCCGACGCGGGACCCGCAATCTTGAGCTCGGGCTCGCACAGGCTGCAGCTCAGCATCGGGATGTCGAGGCCGGCCGCGGCGGTCGCCGCATGAAAGGCGCGGATGAAGTCGTAGCTCGAACTGCCGACCAGCGTGTTGAAGACGACCGGCGGCCGGCGCCGCACGATCTCGTCCACGATGTGCGTGACCGCGCTTTCACCGAGTTCGAGCAGGCGTTCGGCGAGAATGCGTCCTTTGGCCGCCGTCACCAGCTCGCGGGTGACACGGTTGGTTTCCCAGGTCCAGACATAGTTGGAGCCGACACAGAAGATCTCGCGCGACAGATTATCGAGCACGTAACGCACCAGCGGCAGCACGTTGTGATTGGGTGAGGCGCCGACATAGATGACGTTGTCGGAGCATTCGAACCCCTCGTAGCGCGCCGGATACCAGAGCAGGCGGTCGGTACGCTCGACGATCGGAAGCACCTGCTTGCGCGAGGCCGAGGTGTAACAGCCGATGATGTGCTCGACGCCGACGTTGCGAATGAGGTCGTCGCAGACCGTATGGTACTCCGAAATGATTCCGCGGGGATCGCGGACATGCGCAGATATCGCGAAGTCGAACTCGTCCTGATTGTTGATTTCGTCGACCGCCATCATGGCGCTCTTCAGGATCTCGCGTCCCATGGCCTGATAGGGCCCGTGCTGCGAGCAGATGATGCCAACTGGAATGGAGGGCTTGGTCATTGAGTACTTTCGGCGGCGCGACGCATCAAGGAAATCATCTTGGCAGAGGTCGGTGCAAGGGGTCATGCCGATTTGCTGCGCATGCACCTCGCGAAATTTGTGCAGCCAGCCTCGTTGACAACGCGCTGCACACCTCCTTAGAATTTTCTCCTACAGGGCTTCCTGTCGAACCTTGCGTGCGTCGATTTGGCCGATGACGTCCCGATCGCCGCGCAGAGTGCTCCGTTCGACCCCGGACCCATGCGATAGTTCATAGCCGCGGCATTTGGGCCATTCGTCACCTTCGTTTCGGAGGGGCGGGTGGCTTTTTGCTTTTGCCGCTAAACAAATTGGCGACACGTCCGTGCCGCCAAGCCGGAGGCGCATGCGCGGTGATGGGCGGTGCCTGCGCTTGCGTCATGTCAAGTGCGGGGATGAGAAACGATGCCGACGACGGATCTTCACTATCTCGGGCTCATTGAGATCGGGCAGCAAATCCAGGCCAAAAAGCTCTCGCCGGTCGAGGTGACCAAGGCGATGCTCGGGCGGATCGAGCAGCTCGACGGCAAGCTCAAGAGCTACGCTTATGTGATGGGCGAGGCGGCGCTGGCCGAAGCGGCGGCAGCCGAGAAGGACATCGCGTCCGGCAAGATCAAGGGACCGCTCCACGGCGTGCCGATCGCCGTCAAGGATTTGTGCTGGGCGAAAGGCGCTCCGGCCGCGCACGGCATGACCATCCACCGGGATTTCCGGCCGAGCGAGGATGCCACAGTCGTCGCGCGGCTGAAGGATGCCGGCGCTGTTATCCTCGGCAAGCTGCAGCAGACCGAGGGCGCCTATGCCGACCACCACCCGAAGATCGATCCGCCGAAGAATCCGTGGAATGCGGATTTGTGGTCGGGCGCATCGTCGAGCGGTTCCGGCGTCGCCACCGCTGCGGGGCTTTGCTTCGGTTCGCTTGGCACCGATACGGGCGGCTCGATCCGCTTTCCATCGGCGGCCAACGGCATCACCGGCCTGAAGCCGACCTGGGGACGCGTGAGCCGTTATGGCGCTTTCGAACTCGCGGCGACGCTCGATCACATCGGGCCGATGGCGCGCAGCGCAGCCGATTGCGGCGCGATCCTCGCCGTGATTGCGGGCCAGGATCCCAAGGACACCACCTCCGTGCCGCTGCCCGTGCCGAACTATCTCGCCGGCCTGTCCGGCGATTTGCGCGGCGTGACGATCGGGGTCGATCGGCGCTGGACCAGCGAAGGCACCGACGAGGCCGCCGGCAAGGTGCTCAGCGAAGGGCTGCGCGTTGCCGCCGATCTGGGTGCGAAGATCAAGGACATCACGTTCCCCGATCCCAGGGCGGTGATCGAGGATTGGTTCCCGCTGTGCGGCATCGAAGTGGCCGTCGCGCATGAAGAGACCTATCCCGCACGCAAGGACGAATATGGTCCCGCGCTCGCCGGCCTGCTCGATCTCGGCCGGGCGCAATCCGGCATGAACTATCAGAAGATCGTGCTGCGGCGCGAAGCATTCCGCGGCGCGGTGCGGCTGTTGTTCGAGACGGTCGATCTGATTGCCGTTCCGGCCCAGGCATTCGCTGCGCCGACATTGGCCAAGATGGCGGCGCTGGGTGAGGACCCGTCGCTGATTACCGGGCTGCTGCGGTTCACCTGTCCGTTCGACATGACCGGCAGCCCGACCGTGACGCTTCCCGGCGGCTTCGCGCCGAACGGCGGGCCCGTCGCTTTCCAGTTCGTCGGCCGACACTTCGACGAAGCAAGCCTCGTTCGCGCGGGCGATACCTTCCAGCGCGTCACCGACTGGCACAAGCGCCATCCCGCGATCTGAATCGAGGAGCCGTTCGCATGACCGAAGACTGGCTGAAGAGTTCCATCATGGCCAAGCGCGCCCTTGCCCAGGGTGCGACTGGCACGACCCATAGCCTGACGATCGAGCAGCAGGGCGGCTTCCATTACGTCTATGGGCCCTATGCCAAGCCGACCCTGTCGATCGACCCGGGCGGGGTCGTCGTTGTCGAGACCGAAGACGCCTTCGGCGGCGTGCTCACCAGCGAAAGCGACAGCCCCACGGCGAAGCTGAACTTCCCCTATCTGAACCCGCAATGCGGGCCGATCGCGGTCAAGGGCGCCAGGAAGGGCGATTGCCTCGCCGTCTATATCCGCGACGTCGAGACCCGCGGCGCGCAGCCGGCCGGAACGACCTGCATCATTCCGGAATTCGGCGGCCTGGTCGGGACCGCATCCACGGCGCTGCTCAATCCGCCGCTGCCGGAACGTGTCAAGAAGCTGCATGTCGACCGCAACGGCGTGCGCTGGAACGACAAGATCACGCTGCCCTATGAGCCGTTCATCGGCACGATCGGCGTCTCGCCCGAGATCGAGGCGATCTCCTCGCTGCAGCCCGATTATCACGGCGGCAACATGGACCTGCCCGACGTCGCACCGGGCGCGATTATCTATCTGCCGGTGCATGCCGAGGGCGGGCTGCTCTATGTCGGCGACTGCCACGCCACGCAGGGCGATGGCGAGCTCTCGGGCGTCGCGCTCGAGCAGCGCGCAACAGTCACTTTGCAGATCGATCTGATCAAGAACTGGAGCTTCGCCTGGCCGCGGCTGGAGACGCGCGACTTCATCATGACGATCGGCAGCGCACGCCCGCTCGAGGACGCTGCGCGTATCGCCTATCGCGAGCTCGTGCGCTGGATGAGCGCCGATTACGGCTTCGATGAAATCGACGCCTATATGCTGCTCAGCCAAGCCGGCCGCATGCGGCTCGGCAACATGGTCGATCCCAAATACACGATGGGAGCGTCGATCCTGAAGAATTACCTCAAGGCGTGACTTCAAACATCCTTCAACGACAGAGGACATCGCGATGTATTCGGGGCGTATAGTCGGAATGGCTTTGCTTGGTGCAATGCTCGGGACCGTGGCAATAGGTGCCGCCCAAGCGGCGGAGCCGCCGCTGAAGGTTGGCTTGCTGGAGGACGTCTCCGGCGATCTCGCCTTCATGGGCATGCCGAAGCTGCACGGCTCGCAGCTGGCGGTCGAGGAGATCAACAAGAGCGGCGGCATTCTCGGCCGGCAGATCGAGTTGATCCACCTCGATCCCCAGGGTGACAATGCCCGCTATCAGGAGTTCGGCCGCCGGCTGCTCAATCGCGACAAGGTCGACGTGCTGATCGGCGGCATCACCTCGGCCTCGCGCGAGGCGTTGCGCCCGATCGTCGATCGCACCACCACGCCGTACTTCTATACGAACCAGTATGAAGGCGGTGTCTGCGACGCCAGCATGATCAGCATGGGCGCGGTGCCGGAGCAGCAGTTCTCGACCCTGATCCCCTGGATGGTCCAGAAGTTCGGCAAGAAGGTCTACGTCATCGCAGCCGACTACAATTTCGGCCAGATCTCCGCGGAGTGGAACCGCAAGATCATGAAGGACCTCGGCGGCGAGGTCGTGGGAGAGGAATTCATCCCGCTCGGCGTGTCGCAGTTCGCGCAGACGATCCAGAACATCCAGAAGGCCAAGCCGGACTGGCTGCTGACGATCAATGTCGGCGCGGCGCAGGACTCGTTCTTCGAGCAGGCGGCCGCGGCCAATCTCAACCTGCCGATGGGCTCTTCGATCAAGATCATGCTCGGCTTCGAGCACAAGCGGTTCAAGCCGCCGGCGCTCAACAACATGCATGCGACCGCGAACTGGTTCGAGGAGATCGATACCCCCGAAGCCAACGATTTCAAGAAGCGCTGGCACGCAAAATTCCCCGATGAACTTTACATCAACGACATGGGCTACAATGCCTACAACGCGCTCTACATGTACAAGGCGCTGGTCGAGAAGGCGAAGTCGACCAAGCTCGAGGACATGCGCAAGGTGATCGCAACCGGCGATGCCTGCATCGACGCTCCCGAGGGCAAGGTCTGTATCGACCCGAAGAGCCAGCATACGTCGCACCGCATGCGCCTGATCTCGGTCGGGCCCAAGCATGAGGTGACGGTGGAGAAGGACTACGGGACGATCCAGCCGTACTGGCTTGGCGAGATCGGCTGCGACCTCACCAAGAAGAACGACAAGGATCAGTACACGCCGAGTCATCTCCCCAGCAAATCGTGATGCGCGCAGGCACGAATCTTGCTCGTGTTGTGCGTCACGACTTCGAACCGAGCCGGCGCCGCAATGATGCGGCGCCGCGATCAGGGAGACCGGAATGTCGGCTGAACTCTTCTCGGTATTCTATCAGTTCGCCGATGTCTTCGCGTTCCTGATCCTGTCGGCGGCGGGCCTGGCCATCGTGTTCGGCATGATGGGCGTCATCAACATGGCGCATGGCGAGTTCATCATGTGCGGCGCCTACGTCACCGTGGGGCTCGTCAACCTCGGCGTGCCGCTTCCGATTGCCCAGATCCTTGCTGCGCTGACCGCGGGGATCATCGGCATGATCGTCGAGTACCTCGTCGTGCGGCGCTTCTACAAGCGTCCGCTCGACTCGCTGCTCGCCACCTGGGGCCTCAGCCTGATCGTGACGCAGTCGATGCTGCTGATCGTCGGCTCCGCGGTGCGCGGTATCGGAACGCCGGAAGGAAGCTTTGCGATCGGGGGTTACACGTTTTCGACCTACCGCCTTGTGCTGTTCGGCTGTGCTGTGGCCGTGCTGGCCGGGCTCTACATCATCTTCATGAAGACGCGCTTTGGCGTGATCGCGCGCGCCACGATGCAGAATGCGGCGATGGCCAAGGCGCTCGGCGCGCGCACCGGGCGGATCTATTCCATCAGCTTCGGCATCGGCACCGCGCTCGCGGGGCTCTGCGGCGCGCTCTACGCGCCGACCATGACGCTGATCCCGACCATGGGAGCGACCTTTGTGGTCGAGAGCTTTGTCACCGTGGTGATCGGCGGCGCCAATGTCCTGCTCGGAACTGCGCCGGCCGCCGTGTTCCTGGCGATGATCCGAATGGCGCTGAATGCGAGCTACGGGCAGATCATCGGACAGATCGGGATGCTGTTTGCAGTCATCCTGATCATACGTGTGCTGCCCGAGGGGCTATCCAGCGTGCTGGTTCGTCGTGGGCGCTAGACGGGAATTTCTGATGTTCAAGCTGCTCGAGGGCCCGCAGACGCTCGGACGCGGGAAGATCTTCTGGTCCTGCTTCCTCGCCGTGCTGGCGGGGGCACTGATCTATCCGCTGTTCGCTGATTCCTATGATGTCGGCAATTTCGCCTACTTCCTGATCTGGATCTTCATGGCGCTCGGCCTCTGCCTGATGTGGGGATATGGCGGCATGCTCTCGTTCGGCCAGACCTTCTTCTTCGGCATCGCCGGCTACGGCTATGGCGTGCTCGCCATCAATATGGGCGGGGGAACGACCACGATCGCCGCGCTGGTTCTCTCCGTGGTCATCGCGATGATCGCGGCCGGGATCCTCGGCTACTTCATGATCTGGGGCGGCATCAGCGGGATTTTCTTCGGCATCGTGACGCTGTCGGCAACGCTGGTGCTTGCCTTCTTTCTCGGGCAGACGGCGGGGCCGGAATGGCATATCGGTCCGGCCCGGCTGAACGGCTTCAACGGCATGAAGGGGATGGACCCGCTCACCGTCGGCGACTTCGACATAGAGGGCTCGGCGCTCTATTATGTCATGATCGCGTTGATCGTGATCGTCTACATCGCGCTGCGCATGCTGGTGAACTCGAGCGTCGGCAACGTGATCGTGGCGACGCGGGAAAATCCGCAGCGCGCCGAGATGCTCGGCTACGACGTCCGCAAATATCAGCTTCTGACTTTCGTGATCGGAAGCGGGCTCGCAGGCCTCAGCGGTGCGCTGTACACGTCCTGGGGGCAGTTCATCACGCCGTCCAGCATCGGCCTGCCGGCGGCGGCGATGCCGATCGTGTGGGTGGCGTTCTCCGGACGCAACGATCTGACCGCGACCCTGGTCGGATCGTTCCTGCTGCTGTTCGGCTTCCAGACCATCACGGTCTACAGCCAGCAGGCGGCGCTGGTGCTGATGGGCGTGCTGCTGCTCGCCACCGTGATGCTGGCGCCGCAGGGCTTCGTGCTTGGCATCGGCAAGCTCGTTGTCGATTGGTGGACCAGGCGTCGGCGCCGCGACGAAGCCCCCGCGCTGGCCGATACCGCCCGCCTGCAATCGGATGAGACCTGAATCATGGCGTTGGTCGACGTAAAAGGCGTATCGAAACGTTTCGGCGGATTGACCGCCGTCTCCGATGTCGACCTGACGGTCAATGCCGGCGAGGTGCACTGCCTGATCGGGCCCAACGGGGCCGGGAAGAGCACGCTGTTCAAATTGATCGTCGGGCTCTATCCGCCGACCACGGGCAGTATCTTTTTCGACTCGATCGATATCACCGCCGAGCGGCCCTACGCGCGGGTGCAGCGCGGCATGAGTATCAAGATGCAAGCGCCAAGCGTGTTCAAGGAGCTGCCGGTGCGGCAGAACATCCAGATCGCGCTGCAGGAACGCATTTCGGGCGCGGAATGCCGTGCCGAGGAGGAGCGGTTGCTCGCGTTGCTCAATCTGGCTGACGATAGCGCCAAGCTCGCCGGTGCGCTGTCGCACGGCCAACAGCAATGGCTGGAGATCGGGATGGCACTGGCGCTGCAGCCGCAGCTGCTGCTGCTGGACGAGCCGACCGCCGGCATGTCGCCGGAAGAGACTTTCAAGACCGGCGAGCTGATCAAGTCGTTCAATGCCGAGGGCATGACCGTCCTGGTCGTCGAGCACGACATGGCGTTCGTGCGTCAGGTCGCCCAGCGCGTCACCGTCCTGCATCTTGGCAAGATTTTCGCACGCGGCAGCCTCGAGGCCATCCTGGAAGATGAGAAGGTCGCTGAAATCTACCTGGGTAAGACCCATGCCCACTGATCGCATTCTGGAGGTGTCGGGACTTTGGGCGGGCTACGGCGCGACGCCGATCCTGCAGGGCGTCAGCATGTCGGTCTCGCGCGGCGAGATCGTCGGCGTGATCGGCCGCAACGGCGTCGGCAAGTCGACCCTGATGCGGTGCCTGATCGGTCTGCTGCAGACCTGGCGCGGCACCATCAGCTTCATGGATCGGGATGTCACGCAGCTCGAGGCCGATGCGCGGGCGCGCGCCGGCTTCGGCTACATCCCGCAGGGCCGCGACGTGTTTCCGCAAATGAGCGTCGAGGAGAATTTGCAGGTCGGCGAGTTGATCGGCGGGCCCGAAGGCAAGAAGCTGCCGGAGCTGGTCTACGAGTATTTTCCGCGCCTGAAGGAGCGCCGGCGCCAGATCGCGGGCACCATGTCGGGCGGCGAACAGCAGCAGCTTGCGATCGGCCGCGCGCTGATCGGCAATCCGGCACTGATGATCCTCGACGAGCCGTCCGAGGGCATCCAGCCGTCGATCGTGCAGCACATTTGCGAGGCGCTGAAATCGTTCCGAGCGGAGCTCGGGACCACGATCGTGTTCGTCGAGCAGAACCTCGACACCATCCTGGAGATCGCGCAGCGCTGCTACATCATGGAGAAGGGCAAGATCACGCGATCGCTGGCCGGTGAAGAGGTCAACGCGGACAACGTTCGCGCACAGCTGTTGCTGTGATCGACCGCGCCATGCGGTGAGGATCAGTGCGTTGCATAATTGATAATAACGGAGGGAATGGACATGGATCTCGGACTCAAGGGAGCGAAGGTTCTCGTTACCGGCAGCACCAAGGGCATCGGCAGGGCGATCGCCGACACGTTCGCGGCCGAAGGCGCCAATGTCGGCATCTGTGCGCGCAACCAGGGCGACGTCGACGCTGCGGTGACAGCGCTCAAGGCCAAGGGCGGTGCGGCGTTCGGTAGTGCCGTCGATGTCTCGAACGGGCCGGCCCTGAAAGCCTGGGTCGCCGACATGGCGTCCAAGCTCGGCGGCATCGATGTCGTGGTCGCCAATGTCAGCGCGCTGTCGATCGGGCAGGACGAGGAGAGCTGGGAGAAGGAATTCTCCACCGACATGATGGGGACGGTGCGCCTCGTCAACGCGGCGATGCCGTATCTGGAGAAGAGCGGCGCCGCGGCGATCGTCACCATCTCGAGCGTGTCGGGACGCGAGGTCGACTTTGCCAGCGGTCCCTACGGGACGTTCAAGGCCGCGATCATCCACTACACGCAGGGCCTCGCTTACCAGCTCGCGGCCAAGGGCATCCGGGCCAATTCGGTGTCGCCGGGCAACACCTATTTCGAGGGCGGCGTCTGGAACATTATCAAGGACGGCAATCCCGAACTGTACAAGACCGCACTGGCGCTCAACCCGACCGGCCGCATGGGCACGCCGCAGGAGATGGCGAACGCCGCCGTGTTCCTGGCGAGCAAGGCGGCGAGCTTCATCACGGGGACCAACCTCGTGGTGGACGGCGCGTTGACGCGCGGCGTCCAGTTCTAGGCGGGTCGTGCCGTCAGCAGAGTCGCGAGATCGCCGCCTGCGGCGGCGGTCCGGGCAGGCATTTTCCGATAACAGCAGGGCGTCAGATGTCAGCGGATTCATTGCACTACAAATCCATCACCGAAATCTCCGAGCTCATTCGCCGCAAGGAGGCGAAGCCCTCGGAGATCACCGAGGCGATGCTGAGCCGGATTGCGAAGCTGGACGGACAGTTTCACGGCTATGCGCTGGTCCTTGCGGAGCGGGCGATGGCTCAGGCCAAGCAGTACGATGCGGAGATCGCCAAGGGCATCTGGCGCGGCCCGCTGCATGGCGTTCCGATCGGGCTGAAGGACCTCTGCTACACCTCGTTTGCGCCGACTGCGGGCGGCACCACGATCCATGCGAAGTTTGTGCCGTCCTTCAATGCCACGATCGTGGACCGGCTCGAAGTCGCCGGCGCGGTGACGCTCGGCAAGCTGAGGATGACGGAGGGGGCCTACACCAGCCACCATCCGGCCGTTCAGGCCCCGCTCAACCCTTGGAATGTGAACTACTGGGTTGGCTCCTCGTCGACCGGATCGGGCGTCGCGACCTCGGCGGGGCTCTGCTACGGCTCGATCGGCAGCGACACCGGCGGCTCGATTCGCTTTCCGTCGGCGACCTGCGGGTTGACCGGGATCAAGCCGACCTGGGGCCGGGTCAGCCGCTACGGCGTCTTCCCGCTGGCGGACTCGCTCGATCACGTCGGGCCGATGTGCCGCAGCGCTGCAGATGCCGCGGCGATGCTCGGCGTCATCGCGGGTGCTGATATCAACGACCCGACCGCCCTGCGGGCTCCGGTGCCGAACTATCTGGCCGGTATCGGCGACGGCATCAGGGGCCTCAGGATCGGCGTCGACCGCAGGTACACCCAGGAGGGCATCGATCGGCAGGTCGTGACCGCCTTGCTGCAGGCCGAACGCACGCTCGCCGCGCTCGGTGCCGACATCCACGAGGTGCATTTCCCGCCCTATCAGAAGCTTGTCAGCCAGTGGATTGCGATGTGCTCGGTGGAGACGGCTGAGGCGCATCTCGACACCTACCCGTCGCGCAAGTCGGAATACGGACCGGACCTCGCACAGCTGATCGAGCAGGGCAGGGCGACGAGCGGCGTCGATATTGCGGCCATCCATCATGAACGGTTGAAGTTCAGCGGCAGCCTCGCCGCCATGTTCGAAGATATCGACCTGCTGCTGATCCCGACGATGCCGGTGCCGATCCCGACGCTCTCCAAGATGAGCGAATACGGCGCCGACCCCAGCGTGCTGCTGAGCATTCTGCGCTTCACGGCGGTGTTCGATTTCTCGGGCAGCCCGACCATCACGCTGCCGATGGGCATGGCCTCGGACCAGATGCCGCTCAGCATGCAGCTGGTCGGCCCGCATCTCTCGGAAGACGTGCTGGTCCGCGCCGGCGCCGCGTTCCAGTCGGTGACGGACTGGCATACGCGGCGGCCGCCGATCGAATAGGGGCCGCTAGCCGGTCTTGTCGACATTCCAGAACAGCGGCACCGGCGCGCGGACGATGTCCTTCAGAGCCTTGCGCGTCGCGGCCGGTTGATTGTACTGCCCGGTCGGGACGTGGGTGACCACCTCGTAGGCGCGCGCCTGGATCTTGTCGGCCAGCGCCTTCTGGTCCGGCGGCGCCGCGGTGCGGGCAAAGCTGTCGCGCAGCCGCTCGAGCTCGGCATCCTCGACCCAGCCGAAGAAGCCGCCGTTCTTGCCCTTGCCGTTGACGCAGGCATTGCCGATCGGATTGACGAGGTCGGCGCTGGCCCAAGTCGAATGGTAGAGCGACCAGCCGCCTTCGGCCGGCATCGACTGTTTGGCGCGTCGCGCCACCACCGAACCCCAATCCATCGCGAGCAGGTTGACGTTCATGCCGATCGAACGCAGCGCCTCGGCGGTCACCGTGCCGAGCGCGGTGATGATCGGGGCATCGGTTGCGTGCAGGATCGTGATCGGCTCGCCCTTGTAGCCGCCCTGCTTGAGCAGCTCCCTGGCTTTCGCGGTGTCCGCCTTGGTCGACCATCCGACCGCGCTTTCGAACGGCGTGTCCGCGATGAAGATCGCCGGCGTGATCTTGTAGTAATCGGGATTGCCGATCTGGGTGTCGAGCCAGTCCTTCTGGTTCACCGCGTGCAGCACGGCCTGGCGGATCTCCGGCCGGTCGAACGGCGGCACCAGCCAGTTCATCCGGCACATGCCGGAGAAGCCCAGCGTGTTGTAATCGGTCAGCTCGACATTGGAGGCGCGCGCGAGAATCGGATGATGGTCGTGCGGCGGCACCTCGAAATAGTCGATCTCGTCGTTGACAAGCGCGTTGGTCGCGATCTGGAAGTCCGGCACGCTGATCCATTCGTAGCGGCCGATCTTGACCACCTTGCCGCCGCCGGTGCCGTCGGACGGCTCGTCGCGGGAAACGTAGTCCGGGTTCTTCTCATAAGCGGCCTTGACGCCGGGTTGGAATTCCGCCGTCACGAAGCGGAATGGTCCGGAGCCGACATGATCTGATATGGCCTGGTCGGCGGGCGTCGCGGCGATCCGCGCCGGCACGATGAAGGGCACGTTGGCGGTCGGCTTGCCGAGCGCCGCCAGCACGAAGCCGCACGGCTCCTTCAGCGCCATGCGGAAGGTGCGCTCGTCGATCGCCTTCAGCTCGGCGACGAATTCGAACAGTTTCTGGCCCATCGTGTCGCGCCGCGCCCAGCGCTGCAGCGAGGGGATGACGTCGGCCGACGTCACCGCGCTGCCGTCATGGAATTTGAGGCCGGGCCGCAGGCGGAAGGTGTAGGTCAGGCCGTCGGCGGAGACCTCCCAGGCCTCGACCATCTGCGGCTTGATCTCGAATTTCGCATTGGTCGAGAACAGCGTGTCATAGATCATGTAGCCGTGGTTGCGCGCGGTCCACGCCGTCGTCATGATCGGGTCCGTCGCGCGCAGCGGCGCGTGCATGACGGCCGTGATCGTCTTCGAACTGGCCCGCGCGACGCGCGGCATCGCGATGCCGAGGCTTGCTCCCGCGCCGATCTGCAACAGACGGCGCCGGTTGATCGATGGTCCCATGATGTCCCCCTGTCGCAACCGGTCAGACCTTGCCGGCAAGCCTGGCCGCGATCGCGCGATAGCCGCGCATCCACATGTGATCGAGATCGAGATCCATCGGCAGCGGCTGCGAGGAGACGCGCGCGATCACGGTCTCGTTGGTGGGATCGATGTAGACCCACTGGCCGTGGATGCCGACCGCGGCAAACGGCGTTTCGCGCCGATCGAGCGTGTACCACTTGTTGCGGTAATTGCCGTTTGGAAACACTTTCGTCAGGTCGCCGCGCGACCAGGCCTCGGCATTGCCGTTCTGCCGGATGTCGTCGATCCACCAGCCGGGGACGACCTGTCGTCCGTTGCTGATGCCGTGATTGCGCATCATCTCGCCGAAGCGGGCGAGATCGCGCAGTGTCGCGCAGATGCCGCCGGCGACGCGGCCTGCGCCGCGTGAATCGACGGTGATGTAGGCGTCGTGCTCGGCGCCCATCGGCTGCCACAGATAGTGCGAGAGGATCTTTGCGTAGGACAGGCCGCAGGCGCGCTCATAGACCCAGCCGAGCACATCGGTGTTGGTCGAGACGTAGTGGAAGGTCTCTCCATGCGGTGCGCCGTTCGGCCGCAGCGTGCGCAGATAGTCGCGCAGATTGCTCGGCGGAACTGCAGGATCCGGCAGCTCCCAACCGGTCGAGCGCCGGTAGTTCATGACGTCGCCGTCGCGCGCCATGTAATCCTCGTCGAAGCGGATGCCGACGCTCATGTCGAGCAGATGCCGCACCGTGCAGCTGCCGCCATAGACCGAGCCTTCCATCTCCGGGATGTAGCGCGTCACCGGCGCGTCGGGGTCGAGCTTGCCGTGATCGGCGAGGATGCCGCCGAGCGTTCCGGCGACCGACTTGCTGACGGAGAAGATCAGGTGCGGGGTATCGGGCGTCAGGCCATGGGCATACCATTCGAACGCGACCTGTCCGCGATGCGACACCACGATTCCGTCGGTGTGGCTGGCGCGCAGCGCCTCGCCGACGCCGACCGTCTCGCCGCGCGGGTTGGCGAAGCTGACGTCGTCGAGATAGCGCGGCGCAAAGGACAGCGGCGCCGGCGCCGCGGCGCGCGCGATGTTCGCGGTGGGCAGCAGTTCGCGGACATTGCGGAATGCCCACTCGTTGAAGGGATGCTGACGCCAGTTGGCGAGCGTGACCTGTTCGTCGGCCGCCGACGGGAAGGCGGCCATGATGCGGCGCGAATTCATTCTTGATCCAGCAATGACATCGGATGATGTGCGAAAGTTCCGCATGGCTCGCGTCGCTCGCAATCAACCGGATGGTGGAGGGGGCCGTTGGGTTACTTCGGCGTAACCGTTTCCCCGGATGTGCGCTTCGTGCGTTTGGCCCGCAATTTGCTTGACTATGGCCCGCGGCTGCCCCAGCGTGACGGGCATGCGACGCGCAGACGTTCGCCATCGGGAAACATCGGGAGGTAGGTCATGATCGCGCTTCTGGGCCGACCGGATCCGGCAACCACGCAGGCCATTCAGTTCGCGCGCGGCATTCTCGAGGGGTCGGCGACCGCGTTCTACGAGGTCGACGGCAATTTGACCCTCAACCGCTTCGTGCTCAGCAGCAACGTGCCGCCGAGTTTCCACGATCAGTATCTTGCCGGCATGAACCGGCTCGATCCGTTGCATCCGCGCTCGGCAAGCAACCGGCCGATTGCACGGCTGAGCACAGCGCTCGACCAATGCGCGACCCAGGAGGCGGCGACCTATCGCGCCTTCGCCGGCCAATGCGGCGTCGCCGATATGATCGAGTTCTTCTTCCGCCGCAACGACCGCATCGTCGCCGGAATGAGCGTGCTGTGGGCGCCGGGCTGCACGATTCCCGACGGCAGCATGCACATTGCGGAGAAGATCCACGACTATCTCGAATTCAACCTGACCAGCCGCCTGTCGTCGAACGCCGACGAGCCGGCGCGCTTTGGCCTGACCTCGCGCGAGATGGAAGTGGTCGAGCTCTTGTGCTGCGGACGAACCAACCGCGAGATCGGCGAATGCCTGAACATCGGTCTCGCGACGGTGAAGACGCATCTGATCCATATCTTCGAGAAGCTCGGCGTCGAGACCCGCTCTGCGGTGGTGGCGATGATGTCGCGGCCGCATTGAGGCGCGGGCTGTCGATTACGAGTCCGCGGCACTTTCAGCACGTCGTCCCTGCGAAAGCAGGGACCCATACGCCGCGGCGGATGTTGTGAGGGGATCTGTCGTTCCAGCGCCGTGAAACAATAAACATCGGTGGTTATGGGTCCCTGCTCCCGTGCGCAATTGCGCACTAGGCAGGGACGACGATGAGGATGGTTCTCGCGTGAGATGCCACGCACACGATCGTCGTCCTGGCGAAAGCCAGGACCCATAGACACCGCACTTGATGATGAACGGGATCGTGGCCCCGGCGTCGTGCAACAATTGAGATTTGGGGTAATGGGTCCTGGCTTTCGCCAGGACGACACTGAGTTTGTGGCGCCGCTTGAGTCACACATCCGCGTTCTCGCGACTGATTTGCCCGAGTCTTGCGCTTCGTTCCGCCCTCTCCTGAACAGAGGGCGCAGGGAAAGCCGGGTGCCGATCGCACCCATGGGCCCCGTGCAAAAGGTAGAAAGCACGGGGGTAGGACCACAGGTGTAACCGGAAACACTCCGGCTTTCCCTGCGCGATGGGCTACGGCTTATACGTGCTCTCCCCGGTGAGACTGGGCTTTTTTGTCACCGCCTTCGCAAAAGCGCTTACGCGTTTTGCGAGAGGACACCTGCCGCTAGGGCGTCAGGCCTGCACGATTTCACCGTCCGCCTCATGCGCACTCGTCAGTTGCGCAATCGGCGTCCACCGCATCTCGACCCACGTTCGTGACGACCGCGAAGCGCCCCTCGATTGGGTGAGACGGGTAATCTATAGCACTGAGTTGAGCTTCTGATAAAGCGAAATGTTTTCGCGCGCGGGGATTGACAGGTTTTTGCTGTGTTGCCCGTCGGGTTGATTTGTCGCATCCGGAATTGGGCGGGACCGTCGCTTCGTGGGCCCGAAGCGGCGATCCCTGATCGCGCGAGGTGCATGGTCGGGTGTGGGTAAATGTCGGCCAATCCGCACGACTAGGGACATAGTAAATCGACGAATGCACGCGGCAATTGCCATTCTGAGCTAGCCCCTGCGTAACAGATTTAGTGGCTACTGAATCCAGCGGCGCAAAAGTGGTAGCGCGGCGCAGCAATTGCGGTTCCTGGTGGATGGGATTCAGGAGAAAGGCGTAACGTCATGGCTGGAGGCTGGCCGCTACAGCCTCCGAAGCCGCCGTTAGCCCCAGCTCACCCCCTGAGCTGGGGCGCGCCGGAGCGCACGAAGGGTAGGCCAATCAGAGGCGCGAGCTGACTCTCGTCGTCGCGCCCTTCGACGCTGCCTTTGACTTTGCGCGCATCGTCACGCCATGTCTGGAAGATGCTGCAATTCGGGTGTGTCGCTTGCCGGCCAGCCTTGTGTGCCTTGATACCGTACGATGAGCAGCATACTCCCGACCATCGACCGGTGCGAGATGCGCAGGGTCTCCATTCAAATATGGACGTCCAACTCCGAACTGCTTTTCGTGCTCGTCGATCCATTTCCATAATCTCTTGGTCTCGCTTGCACGCTCCTCCTTGCTCCCGCCATTCATGCTGACGACGTCTGCGGCGAGCCCGTGACCATAGCCTCCACGCGAGCTGCCACCGTGATAAGATTTGTCATTTGCGGCCTTCAGCCCGTTTGCAATCGATTGACGGTAGTCATCGCGGAATCCGCTTGTGATCCCGGGTGCCAGTCCGGCCTGTTCCGCTGCATGGAGCATATAGAACAGCTTCAGCTTGAAGGCTCGATCCATCCCTCCGATCACGTAATCCATCAGAGGCATGCGGGCTCTTTCTGCCGCCTTGGGGTCTTTCCATCCGAAGTCATTTTCGACCCGCTTCGGGAAGCTGCGTGTGACGGTGATCAGCTTGCGCTTCCGTTTGATGATCACGTCCCTTTTTTCGTACACGACGATCCAGTCGGTCTTCGGCGCGCGCATGTAAAGCGCGCCAAGGAACCGGTCGATGCACCTCTCGGCAACAAAGCATTCGTCCAGGACCAAGACTGTATCGACATTGTCCGGAGCGGCCTTGAGCGGGTCGACAACGTTGGTCGTGGATACCTGCTCAGTTTGCTTCTCGGTTGGTGTCGTCGGCAGAGCCTCGGGCGACGCTCGGTCCGCATCCGGCAATGCACTCCCGTTGGCATCGGATTGAGCCGACGGTTCGGATGCCGTCACCTGTCGGCTCGACTCCTCATTGGGCGACGCTGCGCGCACGTCGTGAACAACGGCGCAGCATGACAGTGAAACCAGAGACGAGGCAATGCGTAACCAACCAGCCCCGCAACCGAACCGACTTCGCTTGGCGCCATGAAGCCCTTTGAGAGATGACATCGGCATTGGCAGTCAACATGAGCGAAATTGATCAGGTAGCGTGCCATCGCGCTCCGGGCTTGGCAACCAGTTACCCACTACGAATCGCTGCCGAGCACGCAACTATTCAGACAGGCCGAAAGAATTCCTCACGCGCAGGTTTGACAGGTTTTGCCCAGTTGCCCGTCGGACTAATTCGCCGCGTCCGGGAAGCATCTAGCGGGATAAGCCTCGTCCGCATTCACCGATCCACCGTTAGGTGGATTGCCGCTCACGGCGCGGCCAGCCGAGAGTCCGCCAAGGACCGGTGTCGTATTCGACAATGTTGGCGAGCGGCTGCCGCTCGCAACATCAGAGGATTCGACATGCGCGATTTCATGGCCATCGGCCGCTCGGTGGCGGTTGCGGAGCGTGGCATGGCCGCAACCTCCCACCCGCAGGCGACGCTGGCCGCGGTCGAGATGCTGAAGGCCGGCGGCAATGCCGTCGATGCCGCGGTGGCGGCGGTCGCGGTGCAGGGCGTGGTCGAGCCGCAGATGACCGGGATCGGCGGCGACTGCTTCGCGCTGTATTCGCCTGACGCCGGCGAGCCGATCGCGCTGAATGGCTCTGGCCGCACGCCGGCCGCGACCGATGCCGAGAAATTTGCCGCATGCGGCGCGCGCGACATTCCGCCGACCGCGCCCGAGGCGGTGACCGTGCCCGGCGCGATCGATGCGTGGTGCAGGCTGGTCGCCGATCACGGCAGCAGGTCGCTGGAGGAGATCTTCCGGCCGGCGATCTCGGCTGCCGAGCGAGGCTTTTGCGTGACGCCGCGCGTCGCGGAGGACTGGCGCCGCTTCCGGGCCCGGATCGAGATCGACGGCAATGCGGCGGCGCAGTTCCTGCCCGGTGGCAGGGCGCCTGAGGTCGGCGACATCCGTACGCAACCCGCGCTCGGCCGCACTCTTCGCCGGATCGCGCAGCACGGGCGCGACGCGTTCTACGCGGGCGAGGCTGCCGACGAGATGGTGGCCATCTTGCGCGTCCTGGGCGGCGCTCACAGCAGCGACGATTTCGCCGCCCAGACCTCCGACTATGTGCGCCCGATCTCGGCGCGGTACCACGACCACGACGTGGTCGAATGTCCGCCGAACGGGCAGGGCCTGGCAGCGCTGATGATCCTGCGCACGCTTGCAGGCTTCGATGTCGGCAAGCTCGGAGAGGCCGATCGCATCCATCTGCTGGCCGAAGCCACCAAGGCCGCCTACCGCGCGCGCGATGCGTTCTTCTGCGATCCCGCCACCGGCAAGGTCGATCCGGCCGCTTTCCTTGCCGACGACTATATCGGAAGGATTCGCGACAAGATCGACATGCGCCGCGCATCCGCGCCCGCGACCTGGGACGATATCGAGCACCGCGACACCGTCTATGTCACGGTGGTCGACCGCGACCTCAATGCCGTGTCGCTGATCAACTCGCTGTTCTATCCGTTCGGCAGCGGCATCTACGCGCCGAAATCGGGCGTGCTGTTGCATAACCGCGGCTGGAGCTTTCGCGCCAGGCCCGGACATCCCAATTCGCTCGGGCCGCGCAAGCGGCCGATGCACACCATCATCCCGGGCCTGCTGCGCAAGGACGACAAGACCGTGATGTCGTTCGGCGTGATGGGCGGGCATTACCAGGCCGCGGGCCATGCCAATCTGCTGTCGAACATCTTCGACATGCAGATGGATATCCAGGCCGCCGCCGAGGCGCCGCGCTCCTTTGCCTTCGACGGCGCGCTGTCGCTGGAGACGACCATTTCTCCAGGGATACGCGACGACCTTCGCGCCCGCGGCCACGATGCCCGGTTCTCGGAGGAGCCGATCGGCGGCTGCCAGGCGATCCGCATCGACCATGCGAGGGGCGTACTGTTCGGTGCCTCCGACCACCGCAAGGACGGCCTGGCGCTGGGCTTCTGACGGGCGATGGGACTATGTCGACTAGCGTCCGCAACGGGACTCCGCTCCCTCGCCCCGTTCTTACGGGGAGAGGGTTGGGGTGAGGGGCTGTCTCCGCGTATCCGGCGATAGTGCGTTTGCGGAGGCTCCCCCTCACCCGGAACGCATCTACGATGCGTTCCGACCTCTCCCCGCAAGCGGGGCGAGGTGAAGCGGGGCCTGCCGCAAGATTTGAAATGAAGTCACCGCGCGCTAGGCGCCGCGCCGCCCGCATCGCGGCAGGCGGCGGAGCATCCACCGGACGGTGGATTGTTCCAAATGCCGACATGCCGAACGTTTGGCCATCATGCCGGCGTCGTGCGCGGTTCAGCCCTGTGCACCGCACGGTGAGAGGCTGATCGCTCCAGGCTTTCCCAATCGAGAAGTTTGATCCGTATGAACAGGACATTCGCCGACACGGTCTTCCGCAACGGCCGGATCTACACGTCGAACCGCGGGCAACCCTGGGCGACATGCGCGGCCGTCAAGGCCGGCCGGTTCATCGCCGTGGGCGAGGAGCGCGACGTCGCGGCGCTGATCGGCGAGGGGACGGCGACCGTCGATCTCGGCGGACGCATGGCGATGCCGGGGATCGTCGACATCCACAATCACATCATGATGGGCGGGCAGGCCGATCTCTACGAGCTGCGCTTCTCCAACGCCGACAGCATTCCAAGGATCGCCGAGACCTTGCACAAGGCCGCGTCGGCTGCTGCGCCGGGCGCCTGGATCGTCGGCGGGCAGTTCGGCAACAATCTCCTGAACGAGATGAACACCGCGGAGTCCTGTGCGCTGCTGGACGCGGCCTGCCTCGGGCATCCCGTCGTGCTGCGCGACGACACCTATCATAATCGCTGGGCGAGCTCGGCGGCGCTGCGGCTGGCCGGCGTTGCGGCCGATACGGCTGACCCGACCGACGGCGAGATCGGCCGCGACCTCAAGACCGGCACGCTGACCGGGATCATGATCGAGGCCGCCTCGGGCCTGGTCGAGCGGGCGCTCGCGGCTTCCGGTCACTACACGGCCGAGATGGACCGCGCGGCGGTGGCGCGTTCGATCTCGGTGCTGAATGCCTATGGCGTCACCGCCTTCATCGACGCTGCCAGCATGCAGCCGATCATGGCGGCGCTGAAGGGCCTCGACGACCGCGGCGAGCTCACGGCCTGGGCGGTCTGTGCGATGCCGGTGGTCGAGCCGGGTTTCATGTTCGGCAAGGCCGGCGAGGAGCTGTTCGCGCTGCGCGAGGACTACCGCGGCGCGCACGTGAAACCCGACTATGTGAAGGTGTTCCTCGACGGCGTACCGGGCGCCAAGACCGCGGCCTTCCACGAGCCGTATGTGGCCGATCCCGTGCGCGGCTGCTGCTTCCGCGGCGCCACCATGCTGACCGTGCCGGACCTGATCCGCTGGCTCGGGCGCTGCGAAAAGCTCGGCCTTGCCGCGAAGATCCATTGCGCGGGCGATGCCGCGGTGACGCAGGCGCTCGACGCCATCGATGTCGTGCGCAGCTTCAACGGCCCGACCCATCTGATCCATCAGATCGCGCATGCGAGCTATATCGCGCCCGACGATATCAAGCGCTTCGCCGAGCTCGGGGTCGCGGCCGATCTGTCACCGATCATCTGGTATCCGACCATCTTCCTCGAGGCGCACAAGGCCGCGATGGGCGAGGAGCGGGCGCAGCGCTTCTGGCCGAACCGCGATCTGAAAGAGGCCGGCGCGCTGATGGCCGGCGGCTCGGACTGGCCGGTAATCCCGATCCCCGATCCCTGGCAGGGCATCGAGGGCATGGTGACCCGGCAAAATCCGACCGGGGATTTTCCCGGCAAGTCGCTGTGGGCGGAGCAGGCGCTCGACCTCAAGACCGTGATCGACATCTACACCATCGATGCCGCACGCGCGGCCGGCCTCGGCCAGTCGATCGGCTCGATCGAGGTGGGAAAGTCCGCCGATTTGATCGTGCTCGACCAGATGATCTTCGACATCCCGCCGGATCAATTGGCCGATACACGGGTCGAGATGACCTTCTTCGAGGGCCGCAAGGTTCACGAGCGGGGCGCGTGATGGGCACGGTGGATCAGATCCCGGTGACGGTGCTGACCGGCTTCCTCGGCAGCGGCAAGACCACGGTGCTGAACCATTTGCTGCACCAGCCAGAACTCAATGGCGTCGTCGCCATCATCAACGAGTTCGGCGAGGTGGCGCTGGATCATCTGCTGGTCGAGAGCAGCGAGGACCGCTTGGCGCTGCTCGACAATGGCTGCATCTGCTGCTCGGTGCGCGAGGATCTGATCGAGACGCTGGCCGACCTTGCGTCGCGCCGCGCTGACGGCACGATCCCGCCGTTCCACCGGGTGCTGGTCGAGACCACCGGGCTCGCCGATCCCGTGCCCGTGCTGCACACGCTGATGACGGCGCCCGATGTCCTCAGTCGCTACCGGATCGACGGCGTGGTCGCGACCGTCGATGCCGTTAATGGTGTGCACACCCTTGCGGCGCATGGCGAGGCCGTCAGGCAGATCGCGGTCGCCGACCGGCTGCTGGTCACCAAGACCGACCTTGCCGCCGGTGATGCACTGGCGCGGCTTGACGCCCAGCTTGCGGCGATCAATCCGGTCGCGACGCGCTCACACGTGCGGAACGGGATCGTCGATCCGGCGAAAGTCCTCGATGCCGGGCTGTTCGATCCGGCGGCGCGCTCCGCCGATGTCGTGCGCTGGTTCGATCTGGCGTCGCAGGCGGCCAACGCGCCGCACCATCACGGGGATCATGACTGCGAGGATGAGGCGTGCGGCCACCACAGCCATCACGCGCACGATGCGGGCGTGTCGTCCTACAGCCTGATCATCGACGAGCCGATCCAGCGCGAGGCGTTTGCGCGCTGGCTCGACTATGTCGCGGCGCTCAAAGGCGAGGACCTGCTGCGCTTCAAGGCGATCGTGCACGTCGCCGAGCAGCCCGACGCGCCCATGGTGGTGCACGGCGTGCAGCACGTGTTCCATCCGCCGATCACGCTTGCCGGCTGGCCGTCGGCGGACCGGCGCTCGCGGCTCGTCTTCATCGTGCGCGGCATCCCGCGCCGGATCATCGAAAACACCTTGTGCAAATTCGCCGCGGTGAGCCGTGCGGCGATCCAGCGATCGGCTGCGTGAGCCGCAGTCAGGCATTTTCATCATTGGTTGTGGAGGGAGAGGGACATGACTGAGACAAAGAACAATACCGCGTCCGGCCGGCTCGACCGGCGCACGCTCTTGAAAGTGGCCGGTGCCACCGGTCTCGCATCGGCGATGAACGTGCCGCTGGTCAATGTCGCGCGGGCCGCCGGCAACACCATCAAGATCGGCTGGGTCGGCTGCCTCTCCGGCGTCCGGGCGCAGTTCGCCGAGCCCGATCCGTGGATCCATGAGCGCATCAAGGCGCGGCTGAAGGACGGCCTGAAGATCGGGGGCAAGACCTATCAGGTCGAGCTGGTGTTCAAGGACAATCAATCCGATCCGAACCGCTCGTCGGTGATCGCGAGCGAGCTGGTGCTGCGTGAAAAGTGCGACCTGATCCTGATCGAGGATGGCGACGCCCAGCCGCCGGTGCAGGAGCTCGCCGACGCGCGCGGCATTCCCACCATCTCGACCATGGTGCCGTGGCAGGGCTGGATGTTCCCGCGCAAGTCGACGCCGGACAAGGGTTTTCCCTACAGCTACCATTTCTTCTGGGGCGCCGACGACGTTGCGAAGAACTTCTTGGGCATGTGGCAGTCGGTCGAGACCAACAAGAAGGTCGGCACGCTCTACATCGACAACCCGCCGGGCCAGGCGTTCTCCGATCCGAAGCTCGGCCTGCCGGCGGGCATCTCGGCGGCCGGCTATCAGGAATTCTCGGCCGGCAAATTCCAGATCGCGACCGACGACTTCACCAACCAGATCGCGCTGTTCAAGAACAACGGCGTCGACATCGTCTCCGGCTTCACATTCAGCAATCACTGGGTGACGCTGTGGAACCAGGCCGCCCAGGCCGGTTTCAAGCCGCAGATCTGCACGGTGGCGGCGGCCTTCCTGTTCCCGGCTGCAGTTAATGCGCTCGGCGATCGCGGCGACGGCATGTCGACCGAGGTGTGGTGGACGCCGGCCTATCCGTTCAAGTCCTCGCTGACCGGGCAGAACGCTGGCGAGCTCGCCGCGGAATGGGAGAAGACGACAGGCAAGCAGTGGACCCAGCCGATCGGCTACGCCCATGCGCTGTGGGAGGTCGGGCTCGCGGCGTTGCAGAACAGCGATCCCAAGGACAAGAACTCATTGCGCGATGCGATCGCCGGCCTCGACATGGAGACCGTGGTCGGCCGGGTCAAGTTCAAGGACAGCCCGATCAAGAACGTCGCGGTGACCTCGCTGTCGGGCGGGCAATGGCGCAAGGCCAAGGGCGGCAAGTCGAAATACGAGCTCCTGATCGTGCACAACGGAACGGCGCCGTTCATCCCGAAGCAGGCCGATCTCCAGCCGCTCTCCAAGCTGGCCTGAGATGGCACCGCTTCTGCGCGTCAGCGGGCTGTCGAAGCGCTTTGGCGAGATCGTGGTCGCCGACAATGTCAGCTTCGCGCTGGCGCGCGGCGAGTGCCTCGGCGTGATCGGCCCAAACGGCGCCGGCAAGAGCTCGCTGCTCAACCTGATCGTCGGCCTGCTCACGGCCGACGGCGGCTCGATCATGCTCGACGACAGGGAGATATCAGCCCTGCCGCCGCATCGCCGGGCGCGGATGGGGCTCGGGCGCGCGTTCCAGATCCCGCGGCCGTTCCCGCATCTGTCGGTCTATGAGAACGCGCTGGTCGCGACATCCTACGGCGCGGGCCTCACCGGCGAGGCGGCATCGAGCTGGACCATGGAGGTGTTGCAGCGCACCGGGCTCGACGCCAAAGCGGACAAGCTCGCCGGCGCCTTGCCGCTGATCGACCGCAAGCGGCTGGAATTCGCCAAGGCGCTGGCCTCGAAGCCCAAGCTGATCCTGCTCGACGAAATCGCCGCCGGGCTGACCGAGCCGGAGGTCGAGCGCCTTGTTGCCATCATCCAGTCGGTGAAGGCCGATCACGCCATGATCTGGATCGAGCACATTCCGCACGCGCTGCGCGCGGTATCGGATCGCATCCTGGTGCTCGATTTCGGCCGCAAGGTGCTGGAGGGACCGCCGGCCGAGGTCATGGACAGCGCGGTGGTGCGCGAGATCTACATGGGATTGAAGGCCGATGGCGTTGCTTGATGTGAACGGCCTGCAGATCTTCTACGGCGATCTGCAAGCCGTGTTCGACATGAACTTCACCGTCGCGGACGGCGAGGCGGTGGCGCTGGTCGGCGCCAACGGTGCCGGCAAGTCCACCTTCCTGAAGGCGCTGATCGGCCTCAACGAGGAGCGGCGAGGGGCGGTGCAGTTCGACGGCATCGATATCTCGCAGATGCCGGCCGAAGAGGTGTCGCGGCTCGGCCTCATCATGGTGCCCGAGGGCCGCCTGCTGTTCGACTCGCTGACGATCGAGGAGAACCTGCTGATGGGCAGCGTCAACCGGCGCAAAGGGAGCTGGACCTTGCGGCGGGTGTTCGACCTGTTCCCGATCCTCGAGGAGCGGCGGCGGATGTTTCCCGGCCAGCTCTCCGGCGGCCAGCAGCAGATGGCGGCGATCGGCCGCGCGCTGATGTCGAACCCGCGGCTCCTGCTGTGCGACGAGATCTCGCTCGGGCTCGCGCCGGTCGTGGTCGAGCAGATCTACCGCTCCTTTGCCGACATCCGCCGCGAGGGCACCGCCGTCGTGCTGGTCGAACAGGACGTCAAGCGCGCGCTCGCGACCTCGGAGCGGATCTATTGCCTGTTGAAGGGGCGGGTGTCGCTGACCGGCCCGGCGCAAGGCTTGCAGCCGGAGCAGCTGACGCACGCTTATTTCGGTAACTAGCCAGGATTGGCACGACATGATCTGGGTTGAGACGTTGATCAACGGGGCCCTGCTCGGCGGGCTCTATGGGCTGCTCGGCATCGGGCTCGCTCTGGTATTCGGCGTGATGCGCGTCGTCAACATCGCCCATGGCGAGTTCATGGTGCTGAGCGCGTTCTGCGCCGTGCTGTTCGCCAACCTGTTTCCGCAGGTGTCGCCGCTGTTAATGCTGATC
>NZ_JAQOSR010000106.1:0-31687 GCF_046718885.1 Bradyrhizobium sp. UFLA01-814
AACAAAGGCCACGCCTCGTTCTACACCGATTCCATCCAACCAATCAGCAGGGATCAAACACTTTCGCAGGGACGACAGAGGTGAATTACTTCTTCGCCGCAGCCGCGCGCTCGACGAACGACTTGCCGCCCTTCATCTTGTGATGCAGCGGCGCTTCGTTGATCTGGATCACGACCGCGTCGGCATCGACGCCGAGATTCTTCACCAGCGCCTGGGTGATGTCGCGCATCATGCCGAGCTTCTGCTCGTCGGTGCGGCCGGCGGCCATGCTCACGGTGATCTCGGGCATTGTTGGTCTCCCTCTTGTTGTCGCCATGGCCGGGCTCCTCCCGGCCATTCACGTCGCCGCGCATCAAACAAGAGGCGGATGCCCGGCACAAGGCCGGGCATGACGTCGCAAGCGAATGGCTATCCCCACGCCACGTCATGCCGCGCCAGGACCTCGCGGACCCTGGCGACCAGATCGGCCTCTGCGCAGGAGAATTGCGCCGGACGTGTTTCACGCCATTCCTGGTTGGAGGCGATCGCAGCGGCGGCCTTGGCGCCCTCGATCAGATCCTTGATCTGCACCTCGCCCCGCGCCTTCTCGTCCGAGCCCTGGATGATCACGCAGGGCGAGTTGCGGCGATCGGCATATTTGAGCTGATTCCCCATGTTCTTCGGATTGCCGAGATAGAGCTCGGCGCGGATGCCGGCCTGGCGCAGTTGCGCGACCATCTTCTGGTAGTCGGCGACACGGTCGCGGTCGAACACGGTGACGACGACAGGACCGAACTCGGCCTGCGTGTCGAGCTGGCCGAGCATCGTCAGCGCCGCCTGCAGGCGCGACACGCCGATCGAGAAACCCGTCGCCGGCACCGGCTCGCCGCGGAAGCGCGAGACCAGGCCGTCATAGCGGCCGCCGCCGCCGACCGAGCCGAACCGCACCGGGCGGCCCTTCTCGTCCTTGGTGTCGAGCAGCAGCTCAACCTCGTAGACCGGGCCGGTGTAATATTCGAGGCCGCGAACGACGGTGGGATCGATGCGGATGCGATCCGCGCCATAGCCGGACGCCGCGACCAGCTTGGCGATCTCTTCGAGCTCGCTCACGCCGGCCTGACCAACTTCGCTCTTCGCCAGATAGGTCTCGGCCGCAGCAATCGCCTCTCGCCAATCGTCACGCTTCTGCGTGACGGCCAAGACGATATCGGCATCCGCGGGGCTCAGGTCGGCGCCCTTGGTAAAGTCGCCCTTGCCTTCTTCGCCGCCATCCCACCGTCCAGGACCAAGCAGCTTGCGAACCTCCTCGGCGGGAAATTTGTCGAGCTTGTCGATCGCGCGCAGCACCGTGAGACGGCGGCCTGCATTCTCGTCGCCGCCAAGGCCAATGGCCTCGAGCACGCCATCGAGCACCTTGCGGTTGTTCACCTTCACGACATAGGAGCCGCGCGGAATGCCGAGCGCCTCCATCGTGTCGGCTGCCATCATGCAAATCTCGGCGTCGGCCGCCGGCGTCGCCGAGCCGACGGTGTCGGCGTCGAACTGCATGAACTGGCGGAAGCGGCCGGGACCGGGCTTCTCGTTGCGGAAGACGTAGCCGAACCGATACGACCGATAAGGCTTCGGCAGCGCGTCGAAGTTTTCCGCGACATAGCGCGCCAGCGGCGCGGTCAGGTCGTAGCGCAGCGATATCCACTGCTCGTCATCGTCCTGGAACGAGAACACGCCCTCGTTGGGCCGGTCCTGGTCGGGCAGGAACTTGCCGAGCGCGTCGGTGTATTCCATCGCCGGCGTCTCCACCGGCTCGAAGCCGTAGAGCTCGTACACGGCGCGGATCTTCTCGACCATCGCCCGCGTGGCATTGATCGCGGCCGGGCCGCGATCTTCCAGCCCGCGCGGCAGGCGCGCCTTCAGTTTCTGGGGTTTTTTGGGTTTCTCGGCCATGAGCGGCCGTTTACCAGCCGGCGCGCAAGGCGGCAACCGGTGCCGCTACGCTGTCATTCCGGGGCGCGTCGAACGACGCGAACCCGGAATCTCGAGATTCCGGGTTCGATGCTGCGCCTCGCCCCGGAATGACGTTGCGTCCGTCACTGGACGTTCCTGATCCAGTTATGCGGGTCGTTGGTGCGACCGTACTGGATGTCGACCAGCTTCTTGCGCAGGCCCATGGCGACCGGGCCGGCCACGCCGCCGCTGATCTGGAAATCGCCGCTTGCCGAGCACACCTTGCCGATCGGCGAGATGACGGCCGCGGTGCCGCAGGCGAACGCCTCTTTCAGCTTGCCGCTGGCGGCGTCAGCGCGCCATTGCTGGATCGTATAGGGCTCCTCGCGCACGCGCGTGCCGGCATCCTTGGCAAGCGCGATGATCGAGTCGCGGGTGATGCCGGGCAGGATGGTGCCGAGCGGCGGCGTCAGCAGCGAGCCGTCGTCGAACGCGAAAAACACGTTCATGCCGCCGAGCTCCTCGATGTAGCGGCGCTCGACCGCATCGAGGAACACGACCTGGTCGCAGCCCCGTTCGATCGCCTCGGCCTGTGCGCGCAGGCTGGCGGCATAATTGCCGCCGCACTTGACGGCGCCGGTGCCGCCGATGGCGGCGCGCGTGTAATTCTCCGACACCCAGATCGACACCGGCGCCGGACCGCCCTTGAAATAGGAGCCGACCGGCGAGGCGATGACCGAGAAGATGTATTCGGCCGACGGCTTCACGCCGAGGAAGATCTCGCTCGCGATCATGAAGGGCCGCAGATAGAGACTGCCCTCGCCGCCCGGGATCCAGGCGCGATCGATCCGCACCAGCTGCTCGACCGCGTCGATGAACAGATCCTCGGGCAACGGCGCCATCGCCATGCGCTCGGCCGAATCGTGGAAGCGGCGGGCATTGGCGTCGGGCCGAAACAGGTTCACGCCGCCATCGTCGCGCTTGTAGGCCTTGAGGCCTTCGAAAATTTCCTGGGCGTAGTGCAGCACCGCGCCGGCCGGATCGAGCGGAAAATTCGCGCGGGCCTCGACGCGGGCGCTGTGCCAGCCCTTGCCCTGGCTGTAGCGGACGATTGCCATGTGATCGGTAAAGACCCGGCCGAAGCCGGGGTCCACGAGCTTCGCCGCGCGATCCTTGTCGGACGTCGCATTCGGCGAAGGCTGGATGTCGAATTTCAAAGTCATTTTTCTTGCTTTCCGCTGTCGGAACCGGCGCGATACCCGGCGCCGGCCTGTTTCCCCCGGAGCCATCAGGCTCGGCTGGCCCAAACTTCACCACCGCCGGCCGCGCCGCCGGCTTCCATCGCCAACATGCCGTTTAGACATGCTTTTGCGGAATGCTGAAGTCCAGTATGTTTGCCGAAATGCCGCTCGACAATCGCACGGTAGTCCAATTTGCGGCCCAAACCGCCTCACAGGCTCGTTCAGGCCGCCTTAAACGCTGTCGAGGACAAAACGACCTAATGTTTCGTCGTGACAGGCAGTTTTGTAACATTGAACCCAAGATACGTCAATATGACTGACATAAATTTCTCAGGGGCTGCCAAGCCCGATTCGCAGGGAGATGACCACGCTCCTGCGGCGGGGGCGCGCGACCTGCGCTGGGACATCATCGAACTGCTGTTCTTCGCCTACCGCGACTTCGTCGGCGACGCCGACCAGGAGCTGGAGGCGTTCGGCTTCGGCCGCGCCCACCACCGCGTCATCCACTTCGTGACCCGCTATCCGGGGCTGAAGGTCGCCGACCTGCTCGACGTCCTGCGCATCACCAAGCAGTCGCTCGGGCGCGTGCTCAAGCAGCTCTTGGATGAAGGCTATATCGTGCAGAAGACCGGCAACAACGACCGCCGGCAACGCCTGCTCTACGCCACCCCGAAGGGCGAGGCGCTGGTCGCCAAGCTCGCGGGGCTGCAGACCGACCGCATCAACCGCGCGGTCGCCGGCATCGATCCGGCCGGCGTCGAGACGGTTCGCCAATTCCTCCGCGCGATGATCGACCGCGACGATCCCGACAAGGTGCTCGAAGCGATCTTCGGCGGCGGCAAAAAAACGAGGGAGTGAGCTGGTGCAGGCTGCAACCATGATGCGCGCGCCGGTCGAGCCGGCCGACGACGCGCCGCATCTTCTCTTGGTCGACGACGATCGCCGCATTCGCGACCTTCTGTCGCGCTTTCTTTCCGGCGAAGGCTATCGCGTCACGACGGCGATGAGCGCCACCGACGCACGCGCCAAGCTGCTCGGGCTGCATTTCGACCTGCTTATCCTCGACGTGATGATGCCCGGCGAGAACGGCTTCGACCTCGCCCGCTTCATCCGCAGCTCCTCGACGGTGCCGATCATCATGCTGACCGCCCGCCACGAGGCGGAAGCCCGCATCGAGGGCCTGCAGATCGGCGCCGACGATTATGTCGCCAAGCCGTTCGAGCCGCGCGAGCTGGTGCTCCGGATCGGCAATATCCTCAAGCGCACCGCGCCGCCGCAGGTCGCAATCGTCGAGCAGATCGCGTTCGGCCCCTACATTTTCCACATCGAGCGCAGCGAACTGCGCCAGGGCGAAGAGATCATCCATCTCACCGATCGCGAGCGCGAGATGCTGCGCATCCTCGCCAGCGCGCCCGGCGAGACCGTGCCGCGCGCCGAGCTGACCTCCGGCGGCACCGTCAACGAACGCGCGGTCGACGTTCAGATCAACCGCCTGCGCCGCAAGATCGAGCACGATCCCGCCAATCCGCTGTTCCTGCAGGCGGTGCGCGGCATCGGCTATCGCCTGGTGGCCTCGCCCTGAAGCGCGATGAGATCAGGATGAATCGTCATCGCGCTTCAGATCCTTGTTTGAGCATGATCTTGCCGGAAAACCGCTGCGCAGTTTTCCGGATCATGCTGTAGAGCATCCGCATGAGCACGCTCGACTCCGGCCTGACCCTGATCAAGAACGCCTCGCAGCGCGTCTCGAAGGCGAACGGCTGGATGGGCAATGCGTTCAAGAGCTGGATGCCGACCGGCCTCTATGCGCGCGCGCTGCTGATCATGATCGTGCCGATGGTGATCCTGCAGACCGTGGTGGCGTTCGTGTTCATGGAGCGGCACTGGAACACGGTGACGCGGCGCCTGTCGGCCGCGGTGGTGTCCGATATCGCCGCGCTGATCGACGTCTACAAGAGCTATCCGCAGGACAAGGACCGCGCGCAGCTTCGCCGCATCGCCCAGAAGCTGCAGCTGGTGGTCGACTTCCTTCCCGCCGGCGACATGCCGCCGCCGGGGCCGAAGCCGTTCTTCTCGCTGCTCGACCAGACGCTGTCGGTGCAGCTCGGCCGCCAGATCAGCCGTCCGTTCTGGATCGACACCGTCGGCAAATCCAATTTGGTCGAGATCCGCGTGCAGCTCGACGATTCGGTGATGCGGATCTTCGCCCAGCGCAGCGCGGCCTACGCCTCCAATTCGGAGATCTTCATCTTCTGGATGCTCGGCACCTCGACGATCCTCCTGATCGTCGCCGTGCTGTTCCTGCGCAACCAGATCAAGCCGATCCTGCGGCTCGCCGACGCCGCCGAAAGTTTCGGCAAGGGCCGCGAGGCGCCGAATTTCCGGCCGCGCGGTGCGCGCGAGGTGCGGCGCGCGGCGCAGGCCTTCATCGAGATGAAGGCGCGCGTCGAACGTTCGATCGAGCAGCGCACCGCGATGCTCGCCGGCGTATCGCACGATCTGCGCACCATCCTGACCCGGTTCAAGCTCGAGCTTGCCCTGATCGGCGAAGGCCCCGAGATCGACGCGATGCGCAAGGACGTCGACGAGATGTCGATGATGCTGGAGGACTATCTTGCCTTCGCGCGCGGCGATTCCGGCGAGGTCGCGCAGCCGACCGACATGGCGTTGGCGCTGGAGGAACTGCGCAGCGACGCCGAACGCCACGGCCACACCGCAACCGTTGCGTTCCACGGCCTGCCCGTCGTCACGGTGAAGCCGGCCTCGTTCAAGCGCTGTCTCGCCAACCTCGTCTCCAACGCGGCGCGGCACGCCAACACGATCTCGATCACCGGCCATCGCGACCATCGCTATCTCAACATCACGGTCGACGACGACGGGCCGGGCATCCCCGCCGACATGCGCGAGGAAGTGTTCAAGCCGTTCCTGCGGCTCGACGATGCCCGCAACCAGGACGAAGGCGGCACCGGGCTCGGACTTGCGATCGCCCGCGACATCGCCCGCTCGCATGGCGGCGACATCATGCTCAGCGAAAGCCCGATGGGCGGCCTGCGCGCCGTCGTGCGGGTGCCGGTGTAACATAGCGTTTTCGAGCGAGTGGACGCCGGTTCGCGTGAAGACAACGCGTCCAAACAACAAATTCGAACTACCAGCGGTAGGACAAGGTGCCGATGACCTGCCGCCGTTCGCCGGCATAGCAGTAGCCGGACTGGCAGGTCTGGTAGTGCGTGTCGAACAGATTGGTCGCGTTCAGGCGCGCGGTGGCACCGAGGAAGCGCCGGTCCAGCTTGCCGAGATCGTAATCAATCACCGCATCGAACAGCGTCGTCGCTGCGTTCTGGAACGTGTTCTGGTCGTTGCCGAAATTCGTGCCGATGTAACGCACGCCGAGACCAAGCCCGAGCCCTTCGACGGGCACGCCGGACTGGAACGTGTATTTGCCGAAGGCGGCGAAGGAATTCCTCGGAATACCGGAGAGCTCATTGCCGGTCGTGTCGGGATTGCCCTGGGTGATCACGACGTTGAGATGGGTGTAGGCGGCGGTGAGATCAAATCCCTGCTTGAGCGCCAGCTTCGCCTCGAGCTCCACACCCTTGGATTCGACCTGTCCGGTGGCTGCCTGGAACGCCATGTCGTTCGGATCGGTGCGCAGCACATTGTCCTGCGTGATGTCGAACACCGCGGCGGTCAACAGCACCGGAAGGTTCGGCATCTGGTACTTGATCCCCACTTCCTTCTGCTCGCCGGTGGTCGGCCTGAACGGCAATCCGGATGCGTCGACGCCGACCTGCGGGGCGAACGCCGTCGCATAGCTGACATAAGGCGCAATGCCGTTGTCGAAGACGTAGCTCAGCCCCGCACGGCCCGTGAAAGCGGTGGCCTTCTGCGTTGACGGCACGCCGTCCAGACCCGCGGTCGTCGTCTGCGATACCCAGCTCTGACGGCCGTTGAGCGTCAGAATGAAGCCTCCGAGCTTGGCCTGCTCCTGCGCATAGACGCCGACCTCGTCGGTCGACTGCTTGTTGAAGATCGAGAAGGCCGGCGTCGCGATCGCCTGGGCGCCGTAGTTCATGGTCAGGAGATTGAGATCGGGCGCCGGCCCGTAACCGATCTTGTCATTGTAGTAGGAGTGCCCGTAGTCGACGCCGAACAGCGCCGCGTTCCTGATCGCGCCGAGCATGAACTTGGCCTCGGCCTGATTGTCGAGCGTCACCGTGTTGAAGCTGTCCAGGATCCGCCAGGCCGATCGCGACGCCAGATTGGTGCTGCTGTCGATCGAATCGATCTGGGTGTATTTCGCGTCGACGTCGACCTGGTAGAAGCGGAAGTTCTGCCGCACCGTCCACACGTCGTCGACATTGTGCTCGAACGCGTAGCCGATGCGATACTGCTTCTGATCCATCGCGCTGAAGGCCGGATCATTCGAATAGATGTTGGTCAGCCGTCCGTCAGGCGTGCGGAAATTGCCGATGCTGGCGGCGGTTCGGCTCTTTTGATATTCGCTCAGGATGGTGAAGGACGTGTCGGCGTCCGGCCGCCAGGTCAGCGCAGGCGCGATATAGGCGCGATCGTCGTCGTTGCCCGGATACCAGGTCTTTGCGTCGCGCAGCAGACCGGTCAGCCGGTAGTACAACTGATCGCTGCCGGGCACCGGACCACCGACATCGAAGCTGCCCTGGTAACGGTCGTAGGTGCCGCCCTGCAGCTGCACCTCACCGAATGCCGTCAACGGCGGCCGCTTGGTCGTGACGTCCACGATGCCTCCCGGAGAGCCAAGGCCATAGAGGCCTGAGGCCGGTCCGCGGAGGATCGACACGCTGTCGAGACCGTAAGGTTCGATCTTGGGAATGGCAAAGTTGCCGCCGCCCTGACGCAGGCCGTCGCGATAGATCCCGGTATAGGTCGCATCGAAGCCACGGATGTAGAAGCTATCGAACCTTGGATCATAGCCGAACGCCGTGGTCGTCACGCCCGGTGTGTAGCTGACGGCGTCCTTGAGCGTCTGAACGTTGCGATCCCGGAGCTCCTTTTGCGTGACGACCGAAAGCGACTGCGGCGTTTCGATCAGCGCTGTGCTGGTCTTGGTGCCGGCAGTGCTGGCGGTCGCGACGTAACCCGTCGTCGTACCGATCGCGCCACCTGCGCCTTGCGACCGCGGAGCCTGACTCTGAGCGGGCGCCGCGGCATTGCGGCGCCGGTTCGCCGCGACCGCGCGCGAAGCCCTGGTGTTCTGACTTGAAACGACGGCTCCGCGCTTCTTTGCGGCGGCAGGTTCATCCACCGTCACTGCGGGAAGTTCGCTGACATTGTTCTGCGGAGGACTGGTCTGCGCCTGGGCGCAGGCGACGTCTGAGCCCATTGGCACAAGCACGACCGAACCGAGCAGCGCTGCATTGATCGCAGCATTTGATGCAAGCAAGCCGCGCTTGCTCCGCAACGAAGCCATTCCCACCGAACAAATCCCCACATTGCCTTACGCTGACATCGATCGAGTCGCGTTCGCGACAAGGCCGGCATCGATTGGGGCGGACTACTATCGGCGGGACGAACGAAATTCCACACGCGCAAAATAGAATCCATTGAAGCGCACACGATGCGAAACACTGGAACGATTCAAGATGCGCAACACTGGAACGGTTCAAAGCGACATGTTGGCGCGTCAGCTTTCGACTCGACGAATGCGATGCGCGTCGTCGCTCGCAGAGAGTCTCGAACGCGAGGCACGCAGCGATCATTCAATGATGTCGCATCCCGTCGACGTCATCGCGCGCCAAGGAGCGCACGAACGCGGTGACCCGTCATCCCCGCGCAAAGGCTATCGCCATTTCGTGGCGGTGTGCCCGTGGCCATCCTTCGAGACGCCCGCCTTCGGCGGGCTCCTCAGGATGAGGTCTTGTTCTGCGGCACAATCGTAGACCCTCATGGTGAGGAGCGCCGCTTGCGGCGCGTCTCGAACCACGAGGCCAAGCACTTGCGCGGTCGCCAAGGGGCATATGCGATAGCCCTGGGGGTGACCGGGAGGAATCGGATGGATTGCGCATCGCCTCAGCGCAAGATTGCTCCGCAGTTTCGTCGCGAACTGCTCGCAATGACTGTGGTGCAAGGCGGCACAGCCTCTCGGCATGCGAGGCGATGCATTCAGGCGCGCGGCAATGGCCGAATGCGCTGCGCGCTACTTCTGCTTGGGCAGGAGGCCCTTCAGCTTTTCCATGTCCTTGACGTTCATCTTCATGCCGCCGGGCATGATGATGTCACCGGCCTTCTGGTCGCTCTTGCAGGCGCCGAGCCACTTCGCCTCGATGGTCATCGTGGTGTCGCGCGAGCCGGCCGCGCCGCCCTCGGCATGCGAGGTGCTCTTCACCGTGTAGGCGGAATTGAAATCGCCGACGATCTCGGCATGGCTCTGCATCGTCATGCCGGCGACGCTGCAGACGCTGTCGCTGACATAGCCGGTCGCGGTCTTCTGGATATCCTGCTTGGAGCAGACTTCCTTGGCCATCGGCGAGGCCGCCGCGCTCATCTCCTTGTCGGTGGTCTCGTCGGTGCAGTGCTGCATGGTGATTTCCGGCATCGGCCCGCCGGTGCGCACCATCTTCATCTCCCACAGACCGGCCTTGCGGATCGGCAGGTCGACGGCACTTGCGGCGCCAGCGGACAGGACAAGGCACACAGCCGAACCAAGCAAGGCAAGCTGTCGGGTCATGCGGTCGGCTCCCGGCTGAACGATCGAAAGATTTGAAGCGCGCTCAGTAGAGCGTGCGCAACGGCCTCTGGGCTGCGCCATAGGGCACCCAGCGACAGGCGAAAGAGATGTAGCCGCCCGGATAGTTCTGCATCGCAAGGAACTTGACCACCTTGCCGTAGGAGGCGCAGTGATCGACGGCGAGCTGCCGGGCGTCGCTCTGGGTCGCCAGCGTATAGGCGATGATACCGCCGGTATCGTTGCCCTTGAACGGCGGTACCGGCTGCATCCAATCCGCCCGCGCCGGCACAACGGCCAGCATCCCGCAAACGGCAACCAGGCAAGCGGCCAATTTCCTTCGCATCGCAGACTCCATTTCGCTGAGACCAACATAGAGTGCGCCGGCGACCGTGAAAAGAACGAGCCGGCTCCCCAAGGTGGACTTCTCCGCAGGTGTTGCCGCGCTGCACTTGACCTTGCCGAGGCTTCGCGGCACCGTCCGCGGCATCGGATAATCGGGTGGATTCCCATGCGCAACCTGTTCAGCTCCCGCAATAAACTCGGCCGCAAGCTCGGCCTCGGCGCCGCACTCGTGGTCGGCACGCTGGCGTTCGGGGGCACGGCCCAGGCCGCCAATCCGTTCGAAATGAACTTTTGGCTGTCCGGCCCGCGCTATGACGGCAATGTGGCCCCATGCGAGAAGGCCCTGACGGTCATCAGCACGCAATTCCAGGAAAAGGAAGCGACCTTCTGGAATTCGCCGCTCGTGATCACCGGCTTCAACGGGATTCACGAAACCGCCTTCCGTCCCTGGCAGTCCGACAATATTCCGCGCCGCTATTGCAGCGGCGAGGCGATGCTGAGCGACGGCAAGGTGCGCAAGGTGCACTATTCGATCATCGAGGACGGCGGCTTTGCCAGCATCAATCAGGGCGTCGAATGGTGCGTCGCAGGACTCGACCGCAACTGGGCCTATAACCCGTCCTGCAAGGCCGCCCGGCCCTGATCTCCGACCAGACTGCTAAAGCAGGAGCCGCCGCCATTTGGACGGCGGCTTTTTGTTCTTGAAATGTTCTCGCGGCCTGCTAGGCTCTCGGCGGTCGAGTGAGGGGGAGCGTTTGATGCCTCGGTTGGACACAATTTCCCGATTTTTGATTTCGGTTGCCATTATTCTGTGCAGTGCGGTTGGGGCCTCGGCCCAGGATCGCCGCCAGAATGCACCCGGTGAGTTCGATTTCTATGTGCTGTCGCTGTCGTGGTCGCCCTCGTTCTGCGAGGCGGCGAGCGAGCGCGGCAACAACGGCCGCGGCAGGCAGGCGCAGTGCGGCGGACGGCCCTATTCCTTCGTGGTGCACGGCCTGTGGCCGCAATATGAGCGGGGCTTTCCGGAATACTGCCAGCGGCCCTCGCCGCGACTCGCCCGCAGCATCATGAGCTCGATGCTCGACCTGATGCCGGCGCCCGGGCTGATCTACAATGAGTGGGACAAGCACGGCACCTGCTCGGGTCTCGGCGAACGCGCCTATTTCGAAGCCATCCGCAAGGCCCGCGCCACGGTGAAGATCCCCGAGGAATTCCTGCAATTGTCGGAGCCGAAGACGGTCGCGCCCGACGAGCTGGAGACGGCGTTCATCAAGGTCAATCCAGGCCTCAGCAACTCCGCGATCTCGGTGACCTGCGACAGCAAGCGGCTCAGCGAGGTGCGGATCTGCCTCAGCAAGGATCTGCAATTCCGCTCCTGCGAGGAAATCGATCGCCGCGCCTGCCGCCGCGATCAGGTGCTGATGCCGCCGGTTCGCGGCGGCTGAAACTCTCTGCGTCATGGCCGGCGGACCTGCGCCGCGCGTCGTCGCGCAAAACGTCCCGGCCACCTGCGCCATCGCGAAACAAGCAAGATAAGGCGCAGATGCCCGGGAGCCGGCTACTCCAAGCCTTCGCCGAGCTCGGATGTTAACCCCGCCGAAGCTTTAGCGAAGGCCGGGACAAGCCCGGGCATGACGAGTACAACATGCGCGACCCTTTGGGAGCGCAGCACGATCATCACATGAACTACCGTCACGCCTTTCATGCCGGCAGCTTTGCCGACGTCATCAAGCACATCGTGCTGGTGCGCATGCTCACCTATCTGCAAGACAAGCCGGCGCCGTTCCGCGTCATCGACACCCATGCCGGCGCCGGCCTCTATGATTTGACGTCGAGCGAAGCGCAGCGCGGCGGCGAATGGCTCACCGGTATCGCGCGGCTGATGCAGGCGCGGCTTTCCGACAAGGCGTTGCCGCTGATCGCGCCCTATCTCGACATCGTCAGGGCATTCAATCCGAGAGGCGAGCTGAAGGCCTATCCGGGTTCGCCGTTGATCGCGCGGGCGCTGCTGCGTCCGCAAGATCGCCTCACCGCCTGCGAGATCGAACCGACGGCGCGCAAACAACTGATCGACGCCTTGCGACGCGACGCGCAAGCGCGCGTCGTCGATCTCGACGGCTGGATGGCGCTGCCCGCATTCGTGCCGCCGAACGAACGGCGCGGCCTGGTGCTGATCGATCCGCCGTTCGAAGCGAAGGACGAGTTCGAGCGGCTGGCCAGTGCTTTCACGGAAGCATTCGCGAAGTGGCCGACTGGCACGTATCTTTTGTGGTACCCCGTAAAAACCCGGAGAGCCACCGATGAGCTAGCGCGCAGTGTGGCCGCTGCAGCAGCAGCGAGTCGGCCCGCCGGCAAATGCCTGCGCTTGGAATTCAGTGTGGCACCGCAAGAAGCAGGCGCAGGCCTCGTTTCCACAGGGCTTTTGCTGGTGAATCCACCGTGGACGCTGGCGAATGAGTTGAAGATCATCCTGCCCGAACTCGAGCGGCCGCTCGGTCAAGGCGGTGCGGGGCGCTTCAGACTCGAGACGCCTAAACCTTGATCGACAGCTCCTACTGAAAAGTTCAATTTTGAGCATAGGCAATTTGCGCGGAACCGTATTATGCTCATCCTGTTACGACTGGCTTTACGTTCCGCTTCCGCGAATGGTTGCGGCGGAGTGACAAGGCCGAAATAAATCCAGGCAGACCGGCGGCGTGACGCCGGCCTGTTCAGGTGGCCAAGCTTCCGACAAGCGAATGTCGGTCAACCGCTACGCGGCGTGCGCGTAGCGGTGGAGCAATACGGGGGAGGAGTTTCCCGATGGCCATGACTGGGACAGTCAAGTTCTTCAACGGAGAGCGTGGCTACGGCTTCATCAAGCCTGATGATGGCGGCCGCGATGTGTTCGTTCACATCACAGCTGTCGAGCGTGCAGGATTGAAGGACCTGACTGAAGGACAACGCATTACGTTCGAGGTTGAGCCCGACAAGAAGGGCAAGGGCCCGAAGGCCGTCAACCTGGTGGTCTCATGAGCGCTCGCGATTCGCGGCTCGTGGTGAACGCCGAATGAGGCGTTGCGTGTGAGTTGACCGCCGAGCGCGCGGCTGGCGTGCTCTGGATGACCACCTGCATGATGCGGACGCGACTGGCGGTGCCGCATATCCCACACGTGCGGCCCACCGATTGGATTCGCGGACGTCGCGGCGTGGATGCCGCCATGCGCCGCGCCACGTTGAGATCATCAACACAAAGAAAAACCCGGCCGCGCAAGGCGCGGCCGGGAGTTGATGGTCGACGTTTTCTTGTTCTCAAAAGTGATAGTTGATGCCGGCGCGAACCAGGCTGAAGCTGTAGCCGTTCGACACGCCACCGGTGATCGTGAAGTTGCTGTTGGCAAGGTCGACGTAGAGATATTCGATCTTGGCGCTCCAGTGCGGGGCAAAGCCCATTTCGGCACCAGCACCGACGGTGAAGCCCGCATTGGTGTGGCTCTCCGTGATACCGAACGTCTCGCCGCGCAGTTCGCCGAAGGCGAGACCGCCGGTCGCGTAGAACAGCACGTTGTTGACCGCATAGCCGGCGCGGCCGCGCACCGTGCCGAACCACGGGTTGGAGAACTTCCACGGCGCGAACCGGTCGTCGGCCGTGGTGCCTTGGATATCGGCCTCGATACCGAACACCCAGGGGGAGCCGTTCTGGAAGTTGTAGCCGGCCTGCACACCGCCGACGAACCCGGACGGCTTGGTCGGGTTGTTCTCGACCGAGCCCCAGCCATAGCCGACATTGCCGCCAAGATAGGGGCCGGCCCAGCTATAGGCATTGAGCGGCTGATAGACGGTATAGGGCGATCCGTAGTTGAGGTCCGCCGACGCCGCCGAGGTCGTCCAGCCTGCAACGATCAGTGCCAGCGCACGCGCAACAAACCGGGTCATTGGTACTCTCCACCACGCAACAGCCGCAGCCCGCCGGCCAGGGCCGGCGTGGTTACGGAATTCCACTTTTTTCACTAAGGTTTATCGAGAGTTTTAAGTTAAAGGGCTGTTAAGCCCGGTTACCGGCCCGCTCATCAGTCTTAACAAGGTGTTACGCACCCCCTCCGGGCGTCCGCGGGGGGCCGGTAACCTCCTGCAATCGAGGTGGTTTTCTTGGTGCCGCCAACGCTGGCGACCGGTCGCCCAAGCACTTAGTTTACGGCCCATGGTTCACGATTCTCCCGAGCGTCCGACGCCGGCCCCCAAAGCTGATCCCAAGGCCGACTCCAAGGCTGATCCCAAGCCACGGCGCGGTTCAAAGTCCGACCTGCCGCAGGACGATCTGACGCTCGATACAAGCGACGTCGATCCCGAAACCTCCGCCGCCGAGGAGGAGGACGAGGCACGCCTGCCCGAGGCTTCGGAGGACGCCGCCGAGGCGGTCGCCGAGGGCACGCTCTCGGTCGGGCATGCCGCGATCGAGAACGCGGTCCGCCTCGCCCCGACCTCGCCCGGCGTCTACCGCATGCTCAACGCCGCCAACGACGTGCTCTATGTCGGCAAGGCGAAGAACGTCAAAAAGCGGCTGTCGTCCTATGCGCGGGCCAACGCGCCGCTGCCGGCGCGCATCCTGCGCATGATCGCGGCGACCACGCAGGTCGAGATCGTCTCGACCATGACCGAGACCGAGGCGCTGCTGCTCGAAGCCAATCTGATCAAGCAGCTCCGTCCGCGCTTCAATGTGCAGCTGCGCGACGACAAGTCGTTTCCCTATATTCTGATATCAGGCGACCATTGGGCGCCGCAGATCCTCAAGCATCGCGGCGCGCAGTCGCGGCCCGGGCGCTATTTCGGCCCGTTCGCCAACGCGGGCGCGGTCAACCGCACCATCACGGCGCTGCAGCGCGCGTTCCTGATCCGCTCCTGCACCGACGGCTTCTTCGAAAGCCGCAGCCGCCCCTGCCTGCTCTATCAGATCAAGCGTTGCGCCGGCCCCTGCACGCGCGAGATCGACTTCCCCGGCTATAGCGAACTGGTGCGCGAGGCGACCGAATTCCTCTCCGGCCGCAGCCATGCCGTGAAGGAGCTGCTCGCGGCCGAGATGGAGAAGGCGTCCGGCGAGCTCGAGTTCGAAACCGCGGCGCTGTACCGCGACCGTCTCGCGGCGCTGTCGGCGATCCAGTCGCAGCAGGGCATCAATCCGCGCACGGTCGAAGAGGCCGACGTGTTCGCGATCCACCAGGAGGGCGGCTATTCCTGCGTCGAGGTGTTCTTCTTCCGCACCGGCCAGAACTGGGGCAACCGCGCCTATTTCCCCAAGGCCGAGAAGAGCTTCACGCCCGAGGAGGTGCTGTCCTCGTTCCTCGCGCAATTCTACGACGACAAGCCGCCGCCGAAGCTGATCCTGCTGTCGCACGAGATCGAGGAAAGCGCGTTGCTCGCCGACGCGCTGTCGGTCAAGGCAGGATCCAAGGTCGAGGTCTCCGCGCCGAAGCGCGGCGAGAAGAAGGAGCTGATCGGCCACGCGCTCACCAACGCGCGCGAGGCGCTCGGCCGCAAGCTCGCCGATACCGCGACGCAAAGCCGGCTGCTGGAGGGCATGGTCTCGACGCTCGGCCTGCCGCACACACCCAAGCGGATCGAGGTCTACGACAACAGCCACATCCAGGGCACCAACGCGGTCGGCGCGATGATCGTGGCGGGACCCGACGGGTTCATGAAAAACCAGTACCGCAAGTTCAACATCAAGTCCGAAGGGCTGACGCCCGGCGACGATTACGGAATGATGCGCGAGGTGCTGGAACGCCGCTTCAAGCGATTGCTGAAGCCGCCGGAGGGCGAGGCCGCTGCCAGGACGAAAGCGGATGACGATTCGTTTCCGCAATGGCCCGACCTCGTCATCATCGACGGCGGCCGCGGCCAGCTCAACGCGGTCCGGGAGATCTTCCAGAATCTCGGGCTGACCCAGGTCTCGCTGATGGCGGTGGCCAAGGGTCCGGAGCGCGATGCCGGGCGCGAAACCCTGTTCATGCCCGACCGCGAGGCCATCAAGCTGGAGCCGCGGGACCCGGTGCTCTATTTCATCCAACGGCTGCGCGACGAGGCCCATCGCTTCGTGATCGGCTCGCACCGCAAGCTGCGCAAAAAAGACATCCGCGAGGCCGGCCTGCAGGAGATCCCGGGCATCGGCCCGTCCCGCAAGCGTGCCTTGCTGCACCACTTCGGAACGCTCAAGGAAATCGAGCGGGCCTCGATCGCCGATCTCGGCAAGGTTCCCGGCGTCAGCGCCGAGAGCGCCCGCAAGATTTTCGAGTTTTTCCACGCCCAGCCGGGTTAAACCAAAGGCGAGTCATCAGGGCGTCGCCTGCGACAGGGCATCTAGGGCATGATGCGAAAAAGTGTGAGGCAGTTATCCGAAAAGATCATGCTTAAACAACGAGCTAAGGCGCTATGACGATCCAGCGCAATCTGGTCGCGCCTGACGCGTCCGCACGGTTGACCTTCTCGCTTCAGCGGTATTGGTAGAACGGATGAACATCGCCACGACCCGGGGACAGACCAAGACCATGTCCCTTCCGAATATCCTGACCTACGCCCGGATCGCCGCGATCCCGGTGGTGATCGGCTGCGTCTACTGGCAATCGATCCTGGACGGCCCGTTGTGGCTGCGCTGGGTGGCGCTGGCCGTGTTCATTGCGGCGGGGATCACCGACTATCTCGATGGCTATTATGCCCGGATGTGGGACCAGCAATCCGCCTTCGGCCGGATGCTCGATCCGATCGCCGACAAGTTGCTGGTCGCCTCCAGCCTTCTGATGCTGGCCGCCGACAATTCGATCCATGGCTGGACGCTGTGGGCGGCGATCGTGATCCTGTGCCGCGAGATCCTGGTCTCGGGCCTGCGCGAATATCTCGCAGGCTTGCGGGTCAGCGTTCCCGTCACCAAGCTGGCGAAATGGAAGACGACGATCCAGCTGGTGGCGATCGGCTTCCTGATCGCCGGCGAAGCGGGCGAGCAGGTCTTCCCGGCCACCACCCTGATCGGCATCGTGCTGCTGTGGATGTCGGCGATCTTCACGATCTACACCGGCTGGGATTATTTCCGTGCCGGCATCCATCACCTCATCAAGGAGGATGAGGGATGAAGCTGAAATATTTCGCCTGGGTGCGTGAACGCATCGGCAAGGCTGAAGAGATCGTCGAGCCGCCGGCCGACGTGCGCACCGTCGGCGACCTGATCGGCTGGCTTGCCGCGCGCGACGATGCCTACGCCTATGCCTTCGAGAAGCCGACGGTGATCCGCGCTGCGATCGACCACGCCCATGTCAAATCGGACGCGGCGATCTCCGGCGCCCGCGAGATCGCGTTCTTTCCGCCGATGACCGGCGGCTAGATCCCGACATGACCGTCGCAGCGACCATCCGTATCCAGCAAGCCGACTTCGACGTCGCGCAGGAGATCGCGGCCTTAAGCCGAGGCCGCACCGATGTCGGCGCGGTCGTCAGCTTCAGCGGCATCTGCCGCGGCAGCGAGCAGGGCGAGCCGATCGCGGCGCTGACGCTCGAACACTATCCGGGCATGGCGGAAGCCGAGATCGCGCGCCACGCCGACGAGGCGCTGTCGCGCTGGCCGTTGCAGGGCCTCACCATCATCCACCGCTTCGGCCGCATCGCGCCGGGCGAGAACATCGTGCTGGTCGTGACCGCCTCGGCGCACCGGCAGGCCGCGTTCGAGGCCGCCGAGTTCCTGATGGACTATCTGAAGACCAACGCACCGTTCTGGAAGCGCGAGGAAAGCGCGCGCGGCGCGAGCTGGATCGAGGCGCAGGACCATGACGACGCGGCCGCCGCGCGCTGGACCAAATCCTGATGGCCAAGCCCAGCAAAGTGCCGGAGAGGCGCAGCCCCGCCGTGCCGAAAGCGCCGAAAGTCGGCGCCGGCGAGCTTCACACCCTGTTCGATTTCCTGCGCTATGCCGTGAGCCGCTTCAACGCAGCCAAGCTCGTGTTCGCACACGGCACCACCGATCCGGTGGCCGAGGCCGCGTTCCTGATCTGTGAAACGCTGCACCTGCATCCCGACCAGTTCGAGAACTTTGCCACCGCGCGCGTCACAATTGCCGAGGGCAAGCAGATCCTCGACCTGATCGAGCGCCGGATCGCGACGCGGAAGCCGGCCGCCTATCTCGTCAACAAGGTCTATATGCGCGGCCTGCCGTTCTATGTCGACGAGCGCACCATCGTGCCGCGCTCCTTCATCGGCGAATTGCTGGATTCGCATTTCGGCGGCGACGAGGACGGCACCTCATTGATCGGCGATCCCGAAGAGGTCGAACGCGTGCTCGACCTCTGCACCGGCTCCGGCTGCCTTGCGATTTTGGCGGCGCGGCATTTTCCCAACGCCGCGGTCGACGCGGTCGATATTTCAAAGGATGCGCTGGAGGTCGCCGCGCGCAACGTCGCCGACCACGGCCTCGACGATCGCCTGACGCTGCATCGCGGCGACCTGTTCAAGCCGCTCGGCGGCAACAGATACAATCTCATCATCTCGAACCCGCCCTATGTCGACGCCGAAGGCATGGCGGCGCTGCCGCGCGAGTGCCGTGCCGAGCCGAAGATCGCGTTCGACGGCGGCGCTGACGGGCTCGACATCGTCCGCCGCCTGCTCGATGAGGCGAGACAACATCTGACCCCGCAGGGCGGGCTGCTCTGCGAGATCGGCCGCGGCCGCGACAATCTCGAGGCCGCCTATCCGAACCTGCCGCTGCTCTGGCTCGACACCGAGGACTCCGAGGGCGAGGTGTTCTGGATCGCTGCCGCGGACCTCTGACCGGCGTGCCGCAGCCGGCTCCGGCGATTTACGGAGCCCGATCTGGGCGAAACGAAAATCGTGTGCAGTTCCAGCCGGTTCCGAAGATCGCTGGCCCGTCGAATCAACAATGGTGCTAAGGTCGCGCTCCGGGGACGTTCGGACAAAGGGCGCGGGCGCGCGACATGATTCGCATTTCGACGATCTTCATCGCCATCTGCATGGTGCTGGTCGCAGCCTCGCTCGGCTTCGTGCTGTATTCGGTGGCGGGCATCAGCGGATCGGAATCGGCGATCGTGGCGCTCACCGCCCTCACCTGCCTGATCCTCTACAACGCGGTCTCGATGCGGCTGCGTGACCGCAGCGATGTCGGCGGCCAGATCGCGGATCTGTCGCGCGGCACCGCCGACCTTGCCCGTCAGGTCGCCGAATTCGGCCGCCGGCTGGCCGCAGTCGAGGGCCGCGTCGCCTCGGCCAACTCCACCGGTGCCGACCGGATGCAGGGCATGGCCGGCGAGATCAGCGAGCTCGGCGGACTGGTGCGGCAGCTTGCGGCATCCGTCGCCCATCATGAGGATCTGCTGGCGGCGGCTCCGGCGGTGCAGCCGGTCGCCTCCCCGCGCGACGATGTGCTGCAACGGGTCGCGCTGGCGCCGACCGTCGTGGTTGCGCCGCCGCCACCTGCGCCTCCGCCGGCGATCTTGCGCAGCCAGACCCAGCTGATCGGCGCGATCAAGCAGGCCATCGACGAGAACCGCCTCGACATCTACCTGCAGCCGATGGTGACGCTGCCGCAGCGCAAGGTGCGCTACTACGAGGCGGTGACGCGGCTGCGCGACGAGCGCGACCAGGTGCTGGCCGCCGAGGATTTCATCGAGGCGGCCGAGGCCGGCGGCCTGATCGGCCGCATCGATCACATGGTGATGCTTCGCTGCGTCCAGGTGCTGCGCCGCCTGATGATCCGCAGCAAGGATGTCGGCGTGTTCTGCAACGTGTCGGCGGCGACGCTGTCCAGCCCGGCGCATTTCACCCAGTGTCTCGACTTCCTCGAGGCCAACCGCGCGCTGGCGCCGTCCTTCGTGCTCGAGTTCAAGCAGGCGACCTTCCGCAATCTCGGCCCGACCGAAAGCGAGAATCTCGCGGCGCTGGCACAGCGCGGCTACCGGTTCTCGATCGACCATGTCAGCGACCTTCGCCTCGAGCCGCGCGAGCTCGCCGATCGCGGCGTCCGCTTCATCAAGGTGCCGGCAGCGCTGCTGCTTGACGCCAAGCAGATCGCGACCACCGATATCCATCCTTCCGATCTGTCCGACCTGCTCGGCCGCTACGGCATCGACCTGATCGCCGAGCGGATCGAGGGCGAGCGCTCGGTGGTCGACCTGCTCGACTACGACGTCCGGTTCGGCCAGGGGTTCCTGTTCGCGCCGCCGCGGCCGTTGCGGCCGGAGGGGGCATCTGCTACCGCCGAGGCTCCGCAGACCAACCCCCAGGATCTTAATGGCGCCAGCACTTCAGCCCCTGTCTCCAGCCCCGCAGCTCCGCCGCGCGCAACCGGCAGCGCCGCGCTGGCGCGCCGCGCCCTCGGTCCAAATTAGCCGGCAATTCGCACCATGACCTCGCTGCGTTACGTAGAGCGGCTGCGCGATCTCATTGGCGGCGTCGACGTCGTGCTGTCGGACATCTGGGGCGTCGTGCACAACGGCCTCGAGTCCTTTCCCGAGGCCTGCGAGGCACTGCATACGTTCCGCCAGCAGGGCGGCACGGTCATCCTGATCACCAACGCGCCGCGGCCGGCCGATTCCGTGCAGCGACAGCTGCGCAAGCTCGGCGTCGCCGACGAGACCTATGATGCGATCGTCTCCTCGGGCGACCTGACGCGCCACTTCGTGGCCGATCATCCCGGCCAGAAGATCTTCTGGATCGGCCCGGAGCGCGACAGCTCGATCCACCGCGGCCTCGACGCCACGCTGGTGCCGCTGGAGCAGGCCGACTACATCATCTGCACCGGCCTGTTCGACGACGAGACTGAGTCGGCCGAAGATTACCGCGACACGCTGCTGAAGGCGCTCGAGCGCAAGCTCACGCTGGTCTGCGCCAATCCCGATATCGTGGTCGAGCGCGGCGACCGGCTGATCTATTGCGCCGGCGCGGTCGCCGAACTCTATCGCGAGCTCGGTGGCGAGGTGATCTTCTACGGCAAGCCGCACCGGCCGATCTATGAGCGCGCCATGGCGCTGGCCACCGAGCGCCGCGGGCGTCCGACCGAGCTCAGCCGCGTACTCGCGATCGGCGATTCCGTGCGCACCGATCTCACCGGCGCCCACGGCTTCGGCATCGATCTCCTGTTCGTCACCCGCGGCATCCATTCCGAACAGTTCGAGGGCATCGAGCAGCTCGATGCGGCCTCGATCAAGGAATTGTTCGGCCATCCGCCGCGCGCGCTGATGCGCGAATTGAAGTGGTAGCGGGCAACTCTCTGCGCCCCCTCTCCCCGTTCTTCACGGGGAGAGGGTTGGGGTGAGGGGCTGCTTCCGCGAGTAACGAACGCGGTTAGATCCGTACCCCCTCACCCGGATTGCATTTCGCTACGCTGCATGCGATCCGACCTCTCCCCGCAAGCGGGGCGAGGTGAAGGAGCGCGCCGCCAAAATATCGAAAACAACCCCATGCAAAGGAGCCGGCGGCGGCCGACGGTCGACCAGGCAACTTGACACGTCGGGCAACTCAGGGATATTCTTCTAATATTCCGAAATTGTGCAATCCGCGTCATGCTTTAGCCCCGTCATCCTGAGGAGCGCGCTCTTGCGCGCGTCTCGAAGGATGCACGGCCACCAGCCGGGCCGTCGACCCTTCGAGACGCCGCTTCGCGGCCCTCAGGGTGACGGTGAGGCGGCGCTGGTCATTCGCTAACGCGCGATGAGATGAGGATGAATCGTGATGCGATGAACGGCGGTTACGCCGTCGCCATGTCCGGGAACACCGCCTCGATCTTGGTCTTCAGCGTGGCCGCGTTGAACGGCTTGACGATGTAGTTGTTCACGCCGGCTTTCTTCGCCGCGATCACGTTCTCGGTCTTGGATTCCGCCGTGATCATGATGAAGGGCGTGGTCGCAAGGTTGGGATCGGCGCGGACTTCCTTGAGCAGGTCGTAGCCGGTCATCGGCTCCATGTTCCAGTCGGAAATCACCAGGCCATACTTCTTGCCGCGCATCTTGTTCAGCGCTGCGGAGCCGTCGGAGGCATCGTCGATATTTTCAAATCCAAGCTGCTTGAGAAGATTCCGGATGATGCGGATCATGGTGCTGTAATCATCAACCACCAGAACCGGCATGGACAAATCAACCGCCATCTTTCCCCCCAAAACGACAAACGCAACTTGGCTTCTGCACAAACGCAGCTTTCCGCCAACGACTAACAGCAGGCGTTAAACAGCGCGTTAACCGGCTGAATCCGGATTGTTACGGATTTGACGCGATTTTCGTTAGCCTTGACTTCCACGCCGCCGCCGCGTCACGGTCCGGCCCGCACCAATCATGCTTAAGAATCCTTGAAGAATACCGCTCATGAGCACCGGCTTTACCGTTATCCGCGACAACACCCCCGCAAGCGCCATTCCGAAAGGCGCCGTGGTCGCGATGGGGAATTTCGATGGCGTCCACCTCGGTCACCGCGCCGTGATCGGCGCGGCGCTTGCGATGGGCAGAGCACACGGCGTGCCCGCGCTCGCCGTGACCTTCGAGCCGCATCCGCGCAGCTTCTTCAGCCCGAACACCCCGCAATTCCGTCTCACGGACGAGACCAACAAGCTGCGGCTGCTCGCGGCCACCGGGCTCGCCGGTGCCGTCGTGATGACGTTCGACAGGGCGCGCGCCGGGACCTCGGCACAGGATTTCATTCACCACGACCTGATCGGCCGGCTCGGCATCAGCGGGATCGCAGTCGGTTACGACTTCCATTTCGGCAAGGGCCGGGTCGGCTCGCCGAGCCTCCTGGTCAGCGAAGCGCCGCGGCTCGGCATCGAGGTCGATGTGCAGGCGCATGTCGACATCGAGGAACGCCCGGTTTCCTCCAGCGCCATCCGCATGGCGCTCGCCGAGGGCGAGATCGCGGATGCGACCACGATGCTGGGCGGACCGTGGTTCGTCACCGGCAAGGTGGTCCACGGCGAGAAGCGCGGCCGCGACCTCGGCTACCCCACCGCCAATATCCGCCTCGACAAGCATTGCGGCCTGAAGCACGGCATCTACGCGGTGCGGGTCGGCAAGGGCTCGCAACGGTTCGACGGTGTCGCAAGCTTCGGGCGCCGGCCGACCTTCGACAACGGCGCGCCGCTGCTCGAAGTGTTCCTGTTCGACTTCAAGGGCGATCTGTACGACGCGGTCCTCGATGTCGCATTCATCGGTTTCATTCGCGAAGAGCTGAAATTCGACACCATCGAGGCGTTGATACGCCAGATGGATGACGACAGCGCCAAGGCGCGCGCGCTACTTGCCGCAGCGCCCGATGCGTTCCCGCAGCTCGGAGCGATTGGTTGAACAGGACTGAAAAGCAAAAAATGCTGGCGGGCGAGCTGTATCGCCCGGATGCAGAGCTCGCCGCCGACCATACCGCGGCGGAACACTGGATGGCGCGCTACAACGCGTCGGGCGCATCGTCCGCGGCCGAGCTGCACGCGCTGCTCGGCGAGCGCTTCCGCAAGGTCGGCAGGGATGCCGTGATCCGCCCGCCGTTCTTCTGCGACTACGGCAGCAATATCAGCCTCGGCGACGGCGTGTTCCTCAACTTCAATTGCGTGATCCTCGACGTCGTCGAGGTCGTGATCGGCGATCGGACCCAGATCGGACCCGCGGCGCAGATCTATACCGCCGACCACCCGCGCGATGCCGAAACCCGCCGCGCCGGGCTGGAATTCGGCCGCCCGATCCGGATCGGCAGCGATGTCTGGATCGGCGGGGGCGCCATCATCCTGCCCGGCGTCACGATCGGCGACGGCGCCCTGGTCGGGGCCGGCAGCGTGGTCACACGGAACGTCGCCCCCGGCGCGATCGTGGCGGGGAATCCGGCCCGGGCACGGCCGGCCTGAGCCGCGCCATGCGCGGGCCGCGGGCCACCGGGGGCTTTGCGATTTCCCCGTCCGGCTGCTATGGAAACCCCATGTTTTCGCGGCGCATCATACGGATTAGCTGCCCGGCTTCCGCCTGAGCCTGAAGGCTCGGCGCAAGACCGGGACTTCGCCGTTTCACCCGCGATTGATCGCGTATCCGCGCCCGCACCTGCCAAATCAGAGCTTTCATGTCCGACAAGCCGCAAAAGACCGACGCCCAAAAGACTGACGTTAGGGACTATTCCAAGACCCTTTACCTGCCGCAGACGGAATTCCCGATGCGCGCCGGCCTGCCCCAGCGCGAGCCGGAAATCCTGAAATACTGGAACGAGATCGGCCTCTACGACAGGCTCCGCCGGGAAGCCGAGGGCCGTGCCAAATTCGTGCTGCATGACGGCCCGCCCTACGCCAACGGCAACATCCATATCGGGCACGCGCTGAACAAGATCCTCAAGGACGTCGTGACCAAGAGCCAGCAGATGCTCGGCTTCGACTCCAACTACGTGCCGGGCTGGGACTGCCACGGCCTGCCGATCGAATGGAAGATCGAGGAGGAGAACTACCGCTCCAAGGGCAAGCAGAAGCCCGATTTCCGCGACTCGGCGGCGATGGTCGCGTTCCGTAGGGAATGCCGTGCCTATGCGACGCACTGGATCAACGTGCAGCGCGAGGAGTTCAAGCGGCTCGGCATCATCGGCGACTGGGATCATCCCTACCAGACGATGAGCTATCCGGCCGAAGCCCAGATCGCCCGCGAGCTGATGAAGTTCGCGGCCAACGGCACGCTCTATCGCGGCTCGAAGCCCGTGATGTGGAGCGTGGTCGAGAAGACCGCGCTTGCCGAAGCCGAGGTCGAATACGAGGACTATACTTCCGACATGGTGTGGGTGAAATTCCCGGTCACCTCGCCGGCGCATGGCGCGCTGGCCAATGCCTCGGTCGTGATCTGGACCACCACGCCGTGGACGCTGCCCGGCAACCGCGCCATCTCGTTCTCGCCGAAGATCGCCTATGGCCTCTACAAGGTGACGGATGCGCCGGCGGACAATTGGGCGAAGACCGGCGATCTGTTGATCCTGGCCGACGCGCTTGCCGCCGAGGTGTTCAAGCAGGCGCGCGTCACGTCCTATGAGAAGGTCCGCGATATTCCCGGCGACACGCTGGACGCCGTGGAATGCGCCCATCCCCTGCGCGGCCTCGGTGGCGGCTACGAATTCATCGTGCCGCTGCTCGCCGGCGAGCATGTCACCGACGACACCGGCACCGGCTTCGTGCACACCGCGCCGAGCCACGGCCGCGAGGACTTCGACGTCTGGACGGCCAACACCCGCGAGCTCGATGCGCGCGGCATCCCGACGGCGATCCCGTATACGGTCGACGAGAACGGCGCGTTTACCGCGCAGGCTCCGGGCTTCACCGGCAAACGCGTGCTCAACGACAAGGGCGAGAAGGGCGATGCCAACGAGGCCGTGATCAAGGCGCTGATCGAGGCCGGCAAGCTGCTCGCGCGCGGCCGCCTCAAGCACCAGTATCCGCACTCCTGGCGCTCCAAGAAGCCGGTGATCTTCCGCAACACGCCGCAATGGTTCATCGCGATGGACAAGCCCATCGTAGACGCCCCGGGCAAGCCCGGGGCTACGGACATCGCCGAGAACGGCCATGCGAAGAAGGGCGACACGCTGCGCGCCCGCGCGCTGCACGCGATCTCTGTCACGCAATGGGTGCCGCCGGCCGGCGAGAACCGCATCAACGGCATGATCGCCAACCGTCCCGACTGGGTGATCTCGCGGCAGCGCGCCTGGGGCGTGCCGATCGCCGTGTTCGTGCGCGAGAACAGCGACGGTTCGGCCGAGATCCTGCAAGACGAGGTGGTCAACCAACGCATCACCGAGGCGTTCATGGAGGAAGGCGCCGACGCCTGGTACAGGGACGGCGCCCGCGAGCGTTTCCTCGGGTCACGCGCGTCCGAGAACTGGAAGAAGGTCGACGACATCTGCGACGTCTGGTTCGATTCCGGCTCCACGCACGCCTTCGTACTGGAAGACCGCCAGAACTTCCCGCAGCTCGGCAACATCGTCCGCAAGGTCGATGGCGGCGACGACACCGTGATGTATCTCGAAGGCAGCGACCAGCATCGCGGCTGGTTCCACTCGTCGCTGCTGGAAAGCGCCGGCACGCGCGGCCGCGCGCCGTACGACATCGTGCTGACCCACGGCTTCACGCTCGACGAGAACGGCCGCAAGATGTCGAAATCGCTCGGCAACACCGTCGAGCCGCAAAAGGTGATCAAGGATTCCGGCGCGGATATCCTGCGCCTGTGGGTGTGCGCCACCGACTATGCCGACGACCAGCGCATCGGTCCGGAGATCCTCAAGAACACCATCGAGACCTACCGCAAGCTGCGCAACTCGATCCGCTGGATGCTCGGCACGCTGCATCATTTCAAGCCGAGCGAGAAGGTCGCCTTTGCCGAGATGCCCGAGCTCGAGCGGCTGATGCTGCACGAGCTCGCCGGCCACGCCGAGACCATCCGCAAGGCCTATGCCGACTTCGACTACAAGACCGTGGTCGCAAGCCTCGCGGCGTTCATGAACTCCGAGCTGTCGGCGTTCTACTTCGACATCCGCAAGGACACGCTGTATTGCGATCCGCCGTCCTCGGTGGCGCGCAAGGCGGCGCTGACCACGATCGATCTGCTCTGCGACGCGATCCTGAAATGGCTGGCGCCGATCCTCAGCTTCACGACCGACGAGGCCTGGCGGATGTATCGGCCGAACGCCGAGCCTTCGGTGCATCTGACGCTGTTCCCCGAAGGTCTCGAGCAGTTCCGCGACGACGCGCTTGCCGCGAAGTGGGAGACGATCCGCAACGTTCGCCGCGTCGTCACCGGCGCGCTCGAACTCGAACGCGCCGCCAAGCGAATCGGCTCCTCGCTCGAGGCATCGCCGGTGATCTACATCGCCGACAGGCAGATGCTGGCCACATTGTTCGACATCGATCTCGCCGAGGTCTGCATCACCTCGAACTACGAGGTGCGCGAGGGCGAGGCGCCGGCGGACGCCTTCCGCCTCGATGCCGTGCCTGGGGTTGCGGTCGTGGTCGAGAAGGCGGTCGGCACCAAATGCGCCCGTTCGTGGAAGATCCTGCCGACGGTGGGCGAGGACCCCGAATATCCCGACGTCTCGCCGCGCGATGCGCAAGCGCTGCGCGAATGGAAGGCGCTGGGGGACAGCGCCTAACGTCCTCTGTCGTCCCTGCCTAGTGCGCAATTGCGCACGGGAGCAGGGACCCATAACCACCGCTGCCTGCAATGGACTGAGGTTGATGACTCCGAGTCACTCAAGCAACGCCCGACACGGGGTATGGGTCCCTGCTTTCGCAGGGACGACACCTTTGGTGGGCTGGCAATGACCCCTCCCGTTCGCGCCGGTGTGCTTGCGGCGGTGATCACCCTGATCGCCGACCAGGCCTCCAAGCTCTGGCTGCTCCATGTGCTGGATATCGCGCGTCACGCCCCGGTGCGGGTGACGCCGTTCTTCGACCTGGTGCTCGCCTGGAATCCAGGGATCAGTTTCGGCTGGTTCCAGAGCGAGACCCCGGCGGCCCAGATCCTGCTGATGGTGATCAAGGCCGCGGCCGTGATCGCGCTGGCGATCTGGATGGCGCGGTCGCGGACCTGGCTCGCGACGGTGTCGCTCGGCCTGATCATCGGCGGCGCCATCGGGAACGGCATCGACCGCTTCGCCTATGGCGCGGTGGTCGATTTTGCCCTGCTTCATGCCGAGATCGGGGGAAAAACCTTCAATTGGTACATCTTCAACCTTGCCGATGTAGCCATCGTTGCTGGCGTGGCAGCCCTATTGTATGATTCCGTGGTGGGGACCCCCGCCGTAAAAGCGCCCTGATCCCGGCCGATACGAGCCGGTCAGCGGTCGACACCTGCTCAAGCGGAACTGTGCCTAAGCCAGTGATCGCTTTGGCGAATTTTGAGATGGGAATGGCGCGATGCGCAACACCAAAGCCCGCGGTTACCTGATCGAAACGTCCCGGCTGTCGCTGATGCGCGGCCTGCGCCTGGCGTTCGTCGCAGCCGGGATCGGCCTTGTCATGACGGCCGGCCCGGTGCGCGCCGGCGACGATGAGGATGACGGCGACGACGGCCTGACCTTCGAAGAGCGGATCGTCGACAATCTGATGACCGGGCTCGGCGCCAAGAGCGCGGCCAGCAAGGGCATCGACTACCGCGAGCGCTCGCCGCTGGTGGTGCCGCCCAAGCTCGATTTGCCCCCGCCGGCATCGACCGCCCAGGTCAACGCGCCGAACTGGCCGAAGGACCCTGATATCGCGGCCCGCAAGGCTGCGATCGCGGCGCGCAAGAAGGAAGTCAAGAAGGAGCCGTGGCAGTCGGCGGTGGCGTTGACGCCGGCCGAGATCGAGGCCGGCCGCAAGCAGCAGACCGCCACCGACGGCCGCAAGGAGCCGCTGGAGCCCGGCGTGAGCACCAATCCATCGCTGATGCCGAGCCAGCTCGGTTACACCGGCGGCCTGCTCGGCATGTTCAAGGGGAACAGCAGCGAGTCCAAACCGTTCAAGGGCGAGCCGACGCGCGATTCCCTGACTGAGCCGCCTCCGGGCTACCAGACGCCGTCCGCGGGCTATGCCTACGGCACCGGCCCGCAGGCGCCGATGGCGAAGGAAGGCCAGTACGACGTCATGACCGGAAAACCGGTGCAGTGATCGCTTGGCCTGTTCGGGCGAAGGCTGACATGAGCAAAGCTTAATGCGGGGCGGCGGGTGTCTCTCCGCTTCGTGACCATGGGCACGGCAACGACCGTGTACGATGGCTTGCTTTCGCGCCCCGGCCGTGTGTCCGGGCTTTCATAAGGACCATGATGCGCTCTCGCCGATCGATCGCCCTGTTCGCTGCCGCATTTGTTTCCACCATCCCGCTGCCGGGTGCCAGCCTCCGCGCCCAGACCACCGTCACCTCGGAACGCCCCGCCAGTTTCTCGCTCGATAACGGCCTGCAGGTCGTGGTGATCCCCGACCACCGCACGCCGGTGGTGACGCAGATGATCTGGTACAAGGTCGGCTCGGCCGACGAGACGCCCGGCAAGTCGGGCCTCGCGCATTTTCTCGAGCACCTGATGTTCAAGGGCACGGCCAAGCATCCGGCGGGCGAGTTTTCGCAGACCGTGCTGCGCGTCGGCGGCAATGAGAACGCCTTCACCTCGGTTGACTACACCGGCTACTTCCAGCGCGTGCCGCGCGAGCAGCTGCCGACCATGATGGAGTTCGAGGCCGACCGCATGACCGGCCTGATCCTCAAGGACGAGAACGTGCTGCCCGAGCGCGATGTCGTCCTCGAGGAGTTCAACATGCGGGTTGCCAACAACCCGGATGCAAGGCTGACCGAGCAGATCATGGCCGCGCTTTATCTCAACCATCCCTATGGCCGGCCGGTGATCGGCTGGCACCAGGAGATCGAGAAGCTCGACCGCGAGGATGCGCTCGCCTTCTACCGTCGCTTCTATGCGCCGAACAACGCGATCCTGGTCATCGCCGGCGACGTCGACGTCAAGGATGTCCGCCCGCTGGTCGAGAAGAATTTCGGCCCGATCCCGGCGCAGCATGCGATCCCCGAGAAGCGGGTCCGGCCGCAGGAGCCGACACCGGCCGCGCCGCGCACCGTGACGCTGTCGGATCCGCGCGTCGAGCAGCCGAGCCTGCGCCGCTATTACCTCGTGCCCTCGGCGACAACCGCGGCTTCAGGCGAGAGCCAGGCGCTCGATGTGCTCGCGCAGTTGATGGGGGGCGGCGCCAACTCCTATCTCTATCGCTCCCTGGTGATCGACAAGGGCCTCGCGATCTCAGCCGGCGCCGGCTACCAGGGCACCTCGCTCGATCCGTCGCAATTCTCGATCTCGGTGACGCCGAAACCCGGCGTCGAGTTCGCGCAGATCGAGGACGCGATCGACAAGGTGATCGCCGACCTCGCGCAGAACCCGGCGCGCGCCGAGGATCTCGAACGGGTCAAGACCCAGCTCATCGCGGAGGCGATCTACGCCCAGGACAACCAGGCGACACTGGCACGCTGGTATGGCGGCGCGCTGACCACCGGGCTCAGCATCGAGGATATCCGCAGCTGGCCGGATCGCATTCGCGCCGTCACCGCCGAGCAGGTGCGCACTGCCGCCGCCAGCTGGCTCGACAAGAAGCGGTCGGTGACCGGCTATCTGATCAAGGATACTACTGCGCCGAAACGCGAGGAGAAGCGCTCGTGATCTATTCCCTCACCCGCCGTGCGGCGCTGATCGGCGGCGCCTGCGCCGCACTGCTGACGCTGACGCCGGCGCCCTCGCAGGCCGCGGCCAAGATCCAGCGGCTGGTATCGCCCGGCGGCATCGAGGCGTGGTTCGTGCAGGACGCGACCGTGCCGCTGATCGCAATGGAATATTCCTTCAGCGGCGGCGCCAGCCAGGATCCGCCCGGCAAGCCCGGCGTCGGCAATCTGGTCGCCGACCTGCTCGACGAGGGCTCCGGCGATCTCGATTCAAAAACCTATCATGAGCGGCTCGAGCGCCGCGCCATCGAGCTCGGCTTTCAGTCGAACCGCGATCAATTCCGCGGCTCGCTGCGCATGCTCAAGGACAACAAGGACGAAGCCTACGACCTGTTGCGGATGGCGCTGACCTCGCCGCACTTCGAGCCGAAGGACGTCGAACGCATCCGCGCCCAGGTGATCGCCAATCTGCGCCGCGAATCGACAAATCCGTCCTCGCTCGCCGGCCGCAAGTTCCTCGAGCTCGCATTCGGCGATCATCCCTATGCCAGGACGGCCACCGGCACGCTCGACAGCGTCCCGACCATCCAGATCCCGGATCTCAAGGACTATACCCGCCGCATCATCGCCAAGGATACGCTGCGCATTGCCGTGGTCGGCGACGTCGATCCCGATACGCTCGGCAAGTTGCTGGACAAGACCTTTGGCGGCCTGCCGGCGAAAGCCGAATTGACGCCGGTCCCCGACGTCGTGGCGACCAGACCGCCACAGCGCGCCTTCGTCCCGCTCGACGTGCCGCAGACCGTCGTCACCTTCGGCGGGCCCGGCATTGCCAGGCACGACCCGGATTTCATGGCGGCCTATGTGGTGAATCACATTCTCGGCGGCGGCGGGCTGTCGTCGCGGCTCTACAAGGAAGTGCGCGAGAAGCGCGGGCTGGCCTACTCGATCTATGAAGCGCTGGTCTGGATGGATCACTCCGCGCTGTTCATCGGCAACACCGGCACCCGCGCCGACCGCGCCGGCGAGACCGTCGATGCGATCGAAGCGGAAGTCCGCCGCATCGCCGAGGAAGGTCCGACGCAGAAGGAGCTCGACGAGGCGAAGTCCTACCTGAAGGGCTCGCAGATGCTGGCGCTCGACACCTCCTCCAAGCTCGCGCAGGCGATGCTGCAATACCAGCTCGACAAGCTGCCGATCGATTACATCGAGAAGCGCAACGCCATCGTCGACGCGGTGACGCTCGACGACGCCAAGCGGGTCGCCAAGCGGCTCTGGGGCTGTCTCTTATACACATCTGACGCTGCCGACGACCATGGTATAGTGTAG
>NZ_JAQOSR010000107.1:0-31131 GCF_046718885.1 Bradyrhizobium sp. UFLA01-814
GCCAGCATGGTGAATCAGAAACACACTGATTTGGGAATCCCAAATCGATTCAACCTAAACCCATCCCGCTTTAGAGCTTCGGTTCTGATTCAATCAGAACCGAAAATGCTCTAGTCGCGCAGTGCGGCTTGCCGCCGGGCGCGGCATTTCGGACCTGGTCCGCGCATGTAGTACAGTTCGGGGCGATAGGGATTGATGACGCCATCGATCAGCGCGACGCAGCGCGCGATGAGGTGGGCGAGGTGGCGCCGCAACGGCCGCAGGGCAAGTTCCATCGCATTCATGGCATGCCCTCAGTGCAGCTCGCCGAGGATGGCGGTGAATGGCAGCTCGAAGATCTCGGTTCCGATGTCGTCGGTGACGTGGACCGCCCAGTTGCGCCAGTCTTCCACGCTTGGTGTCATGACATAGCTGCGCGCCAGCTGCTCCGCATATACGCGCGCCTCCGCCAGATCCATCGCGGCGCCGGTGCGATCCAGGATGACGTGCTTGTCGTCGGAGCAGTGAAAGAAAACTGCAGACATCTTCCGATTCCTATGCCGAAGCGATTCTCGTGCGCTGAAATAGCAGCGCGCGCGGGCACTGAGAATCCGGGTGATCCCCCATCGGTAAACTACGGGGAATCCAGACGATTTGAATCACGCGGCCGTGATCGAGGCGGCCTCAAAAGATCGGCTCGCCGAGCGCAACCTCGCTGCGCGGACCGAGCAGGATCACGTTGCCGCCGGCGTCCTTGGCGCCGAGGATCAGCAGTTCCGAGGTGAAACCCGCGATGTTCTTTGGCCCGAGATTGCAGATGCACACGACCAGCGAGCCGACCAGCGCCACCGGCTCGTAATTCGTGATCTGTGCGCTCGACCACATGATCCGCCCGGCGCCGACATCGACGCCGACCTTGTAAGACGGATTGCGGGCGCGCGGAAACGGCTGCACCTCGACAACCTTGCCGATCCGGATATCGAGGCGGGCGAAGTCGTCATACGTGGCTTGCGGCTTGAGCGGGGACATCAGCGCTCCTGGAACGCCAGACGAACGCCGAGCGCGATGTAGATCGTTCCGACCACGCGGCCCTGCCACTGCCCGATGCGGCGATGCCGCCGGATCCACGGGCTGATCTGGCCGGCGGCGAGCGCGAGCAGCGAGGTGTAGACCGCGCTCATCACGACGAAGATCAGGCCGAGGGTCGCGAACTGCGCGACCGCCGAGCCGTGGCCGGGGTGCACGAACTGCGGAAGGAAGGCGAGGAAGAACAGCGCGGTCTTCGGATTGAGCATTTCCGCCCAGATCGCCTGCCGGAACGCACGGCGCGGGTCGACCGGTTGCGCCGCCGGCAAATCAAGGTCGTCGTTCTTCTCGAACAGGGCGCGGACGCCGAGCACGATCAGGTAGATCACGCCGGCATATTTCACGACCGAGAACGCCAGCGCCGAGGTCATCAGCACGGCCGAGAGGCCGAACGTCGCCATCGCGGTGTGGACGAGATCGCCGAGCGCGATGCCGAAGCCGGTCGCGACGCCGACGCGCGCGCCGCCGGTGACCGAACGCGCGAGCACCAGCAGCACCGCCGGCCCGGGGATCAGGAACAGGCCGAGCACGACGGCGGCGTAGGTGAGGAGGGTGGTGATGTCGATCATGAAAGGTGTCCCGGATGTCAGGATGCGGCGACGGCGACCGCCGCGAAGCGCGGCTTCGGATCAAGCATCAGGCCGGCGCTTTCGACAATGCGCATTTCCTCGGTTCCTCTCTGCGCCGTGCGCTCCAGCACGCCGTGGATGCCTGACGCGGCGTGGCTGAGCGCATCCGGCGTCGCCAGGCCGCGCGCGCGGGCGGCGACGAACAGCGCGGCGAACAGGTCGCCGGTACCGGACGGGCTGATCGGAACCCGCGGCGTGCGCACGCGCCAGGCATAGGTCTTGTCGGATTGCGTGCGCTCGATCGCCAGCGTCTCGATCTCACTCTGCGGGGTGCCGGCCAGCTCGGCGCTGGTGATGACGACGGTCGCAGGTCCCCGCGCCATCAGCGTGCTCGCCTGCGCGATGACGTCATCGATCGTCGTTACGCGTGCGCCGCAGAGGAATTCGAACTCGAAATGATTGGGCGTGATGATGTCGGCGAGCGGGCAGAGCTCGTCGCGCACCAGCGGCGGAATGTCCGATCGCACGAACATGCCGCGGTCGCGGTCGCCGAGCACGGGATCGCAGCAATAGAGCAGGGCCGGGTTCTCCGCTTTGGCGCGGGCGACGAAGTCGGCGACATCCATCGCGATGTCGGCCGAGCCGAGATAGCCCGACAGGATCAGCCGCGCGGCCTCGACCGCGCCGCGCTCCTCGATGCCGCGCAGCAGGTCGGCGACCAATTGCACGTCGAGTACCCGGCCGCGGATCGTCGGATAGCCCGGCCGGTTGCTGAGCAGCGTGGTCGGCACGGCGACGACGTCGATGCCGTGCAGCTGGATAGGAAAGGTGGCGGCGCTGTTGCCGACATGGCCCCAGGCGACCTGTGACTGAATCGAGATGACGGTCATGTGTTCCGCTTCACCCGAACAGCGCGGCGTAGATCACGTAGAGCCAGCCCAGGATACCGTGAATGATCGCCCACAGGATCGAATGGTTCTTGGTGTAGGAGATCGCGATCGCCAGCGCCGAGCCGAATCCCACGCCGTATTTCGCGCCCTCGACGCGGACGCCATAATATCGATTGCCGTTCATGGGGATCCTTCCATCGGGAGGGCGTGAGGTCGGAGGCAGCGTAACCTGCTAGTTGCCACGAGTTCAACGGCGGACACGAGCCCACGTTTTTCCACATCGTCGTCCCGGCGAAGGCCGGGACCCATAACCACAGGATTGTGTTGGTGAGGAAAATTGTGGCCGCAGCGTCGCGCAACAATCACCTTCGGTGGTTATGGGTCCCGGCCTGCGCCGGGACGACACCGAATATGTGGCGCGGCCAGTGAGTCCTACATCCGCATTCTCGCGACATGTTTTGTCCGAGCTTTGCTCTTCGTTCCGCCCCCTTTCGAACAGAGGGCGCAGGGAAAGCCGGGTGCCGATCGCACCTCATGGGCCCCGAGCAATGGGCAGCAAGCGGAATATTTTCTTATTCTGAGATTGACAGGTTTTGCTGAGTTGCCCGTCGGGCTGTTTTGTCGCAGGCAGCCGGATTTGGTTTGCGGGGTGCGTCGCAATCTCGTCGGTCACGCAACGATCAACCGAACGTGTCGGATCGACGTGGAAGAAGATGCGCGGGTGGACTGTCCTGCATCCAAACGCTCGCCTCATGGCGTCGGAATAAGACGGCAGAGCGATCGATCATGATGTGAGCGCGAACCGATCGGCGGGCGGCGAACAATGCGCCGGCGCGCCGAATCCAACAGGAGCAACTGATGTCCAGGATCAAACAGGTTGCGGCCGCGCTGACCGCGCTCGCCATGCTGACGGCGTCGGCCATGGCACACGAAGTGCCGGCGGCGGGCTCATCCGCGCTCATGAAGAGCCATGCCGCCGCCGGCCGCTGGAGCGGCGGACCGCCGCGCATGGCGGTTCCGCGTTTCGGCGAGTCCGAGGCGCTGCCGCGCGACCAGCCCGGCGGCGTCTGCGATCACGGCGACAATGCCATGATCTGCTGAGCCGGATAGTGCATGGCGGTGATCTCCGGCGAAAGTTGCGCTAGCCTTGCTGGGTCGTCTCCCTCCAGCTCGCGAGCGCCGCCGCCATGCACATCCTCCGTCCCCAGTTTCGCATCGAGCAAGACCGTGCGCTCGCCTTTGCGGCGGCGCGCGGCTTCGGCGCCATCGTCGCCGCCGATGCACGCGGTCCGCGCGCGTCCTACGTGCCGTTCGTGATCCAGCGGCGCGACGAGCGCGTGATCGTGCAGATCCATCTCACCGCGAAGAATCCGCTGGTCGAGCTCGCCGACGGTGTCAGGCGCTTCCTCCTGATCGTCTCCGGCGACGACGCCTACATCTCGAACGACTGGTATGTCTCACCCGACAACGTCTCGACCTGGCTCTACGAGGCGGTGCATTTGTCCGGCGTCGCGCATCTGCGCGATCACGGCGAGAATCGTGGCCACGGCGACGCGCTGCTCGCGGTCTCCGAGGCGCGGCTGCCGAAGCAGCCCTGGGACCTGACGCAGATGGAGCCCGGCAAGCGCGAAGCGATGCTGGCTGGGATCAGGGTGATCGACATCGTCGTCGACGAGATCGAGGGCCAGTCAAAGCTCAACCAGCACAAGAGCGATGCGGACTATGTCGCGCTCGTCAATCGCCTCGCGCAGGCGGAGGAGACGTCAAGCCAAAGGCTTGCCGCGAAGATGCGCGCGCTGCGGCCGCAGCTCAAATATGACGATGGACGGTGGGCGGGTTAGCCAGGCGTAACCCGGCGTTGTCTGAACGCGGCAGAGGGCGGATTACGCTTGCGCTAATCCGCCCTACGGAGCCGATCGGCATCGAATCCGCAAACGTGTTGTTAAGAATCGATTCGCGCCGATTGGTTCGATTCCGATTCGTTCTTTGTGAACAAAATGGAGTCGGATGGGGAACATCTGGTGCGTGATCCCCGTAGCCCGCATGAGTGAAGCGATATGCGGGGCCCGATCGCGTACTCTTGGAGCGGTCCCGGATGTCGCTTCGCTCATCCGGGCTACGCAGTCATGTGGCGGAGAGCGCCAGGAAGCTCACGACCTCTCGGTTGAAGCGATCCGCTTGCTCGATATTGAGGATGTGAACGCCGGGCAGCAGAACGAGCTTGGCATCGGTGATTGTCGCGGCGATATCAGCGCTGTGGCTGGCCCGCGTGACGGTGTCGCTCTCGCCGCCGATGACGAGCGTCGGCGCCGCAATCAACGAGATGACGCGGCGGAGATCGACGTCGCGCAGTGCCGCGTAACATCCGGCGAGACCGCGCGGCGGCGTGGTCAGCACCATGTTGCGGAATTCGTCGACAATGTCGTTCGGTGCAGCCAGCATGGCCGCCGGAAACCAGTTGCGCATGAAGCCGTCCGCGATTCCATTCATATCCGGGGCAGCCAGCACCGCGCAGATCTGCTCGTCGAACGGCAGCTCCGACGCCAGATAGGACGAGGTGTTCGAGAGGATCAGGCGATCGATGCGTTCGGGCGCGAAGATGCCGAGCCATTGTCCGATAAAGCCGCCTAGCGACAGACCGAGGAAATGCGCGCGATCGATCGCGAGGTGGTCGAGCAGCTCGACCACGTCGCGGCCGAGCCGGTCCATCGAGTAGGCGCCCACCGGCGCGTCCGACCCGCCATGACCGCGGGTGTGGTAGCGGAGCACCCGAAACGACCGGCTGAGGGCCGGCATCGAACGATCCCACATGTGCAGGTTGGTGGCGATCGAGTTCGACAGCGCGAGCACCGGCCGATCGTCGGGACCGTCGATACGGTACGCAATCCGGCAGCCATCCGCCGTGGTGAAGTGTCGATCGGCGCTCATCCCGTCAGTCCCTTGTGCTGGTGGAAGCCGCCAGGCTTCGCGTCGAGCCAGGCTAGGACTCGCGCCTTCGAAGAAAAATTACTAAGATTGATCAATCTTTGTAGGATTTATGGACAATGGATCGGATCAAGCTGCACGATTTGCGCTGCTTTGACGCTGTCGCGACCAAGGGAAGCTTTCAGGCCGCCGGCACCGCGCTGAACCGGTCGCATCCGTCGGTGTTCGCGGCGGTCGCCCGGCTAGAGCAGCAGCTCGGCCTCACACTGTTCGATCGCAGCGGATACCGCGTCGGGCTGACGGACGCCGGCCGGACGTTTCACGCACGCGCGCAGGTGACGCTGCGCGAACTCGAGCTGCTGCAGGGCTATGCGGAGCAGCTTGCCGGCGGAGAAGAGGTCGTCCTGCGCATCGTCATCGGCGACCTGTGCCCGCGGCCGCCGGTGCTGCAGATGCTGTCGGCGTTCTTTGCCCGCTATCCCAACACGCGCCTGCACCTGGAATATGAGGCGGTCGGCGGACCGCTCGAGCGCCTTATCGATGATAATGCTGATCTGGTGTTTCATCGCGCGGACCCCTCCGATCCGCGCTTCGAACAGATCAAGCTATCGACCACGGCCATGGTCCCGGTTGTGGCTCCCGGCTTTCTGCCATTTGCGTGGACGAAGAAGGTCACGCCGGAGCAGATGCGCCTCTTCACGCAGTGCGTGATTCGCGACACGGCGCGGCGACCGTCGTCGGAAAACTTCTTCCTGATCGATGGTGCGCATCAGTGTAGCGTGCCGGACCAGATGATGAAAAAGGAGTTGATCCTGCATCGTCTCGCCTGGGGCCATCTGCCCGCATGGCTGATCGAGGACGAGCTGCGGGACGGCGGGCTGATCAGCATCGCCGGACCGAATTTTCCGGGCCGTGAGGAAAATCTTGCGGTAGTCCGCCATCGCCAGCATTCGCACGGACCGGTGGCGGAAGCGCTCTGGCTTCACCTCAAAAGCTGGCGGCCCGCCCGGCGCGCAGGGCGGGGTGGCCAACCGGTTCGCGCGAAGCGCGGCCGATAATTGGCGCGGCGTAATCCGCCGCAGTGATGTCGTTGATGGATGGTGGATTGCGCCTTCCGCCTTGGCTCGTTGAGCTACGGCGGACGTCGTCGGCTGATCCACCCCACAACGTGCCGTAGCATCGAAGTCCCGCAAACCTGTTGTTAAGAATCGCTTCGCACCGATTTTTCGATTCCGATTCGTTCTTCGCGAACGAAATGGAGTCGAACGGAGAACGCGATCGTGATGGTGCCTGCCCCTCGATCCGGGAAGCCGGCACACGCAGCGTGTCCGAATTGCGCGGCCATATTGCGCGCCGAGCGCAATAATCCCATCATGGCACAACAACGATTACTCGGATGCGGCTCGCGCAAACGCGTTGTTAACGTCTGGATCGCGCCGATTTTCTCGATTCCGATTCGTTCCTCGCGAACAAATTGGAGTCAGATGCAGAACGTCGCTGTGGCGCGCGATGCGTTTCTCTGCTCCACTCGCTGCGCACCAGAGAGCGGATCGATGGCCAAGAAGGCAGGCAAGAAGACCAGCAAGAAAATGAAAAGGCCCGCGTCGCACCGCACCGTGCTGGCGATCGACGTCGGCGGCACGCATGTGAAGGTCATGACCGACATGGAGCGCGTCAAGCGCGAATTCGAGTCGGGTCCAACTCTGTCCGCGACCGAGATGGTGCGGCAGGTCAAGTTGCTGACCAAGGACTGGTCCTATGACGTGATCTCGGTCGGCTATCCCGGACCCGTCGTTCACAACCGTCCGCTGACCGAGCCGCACAATCTCGGCCGCGGCTGGGCCGGCTTCGATTTTCACCACGCGTTCGGCCGCCCGACCAGGGTCGTCAACGATGCGCTGATGCAGGCGATCGGCAGCTATCAGGGCGGCCGGATGCTGTTTCTCGGCCTCGGCACCGGCCTCGGCTCCGCGATGATCGTGGACGGTGTTTACGAGCCGATGGAGCTTGGTCATTTGCCGTACCGCAAGGGCGCGACGTTCGAGGATTATGTCGGCGCCGCGGGGCTCGAGCGGCGTGGCCGAAAGAAATGGCGCAAGAGCGTCGACGACGTCATCGCGCGGCTGTCTGCCGCGCTGGAGCCCGAGTACATCGTGCTCGGCGGCGGCAATGCCGACAAGGTCGACAACCCGCCGCCGAAGGTGAGGTTCGGCGACAACGCCAACGCATTCGAGGGCGGATTTCGAATGTGGAAGAAGAGAGCGCGCAAGGCGAGCAGCGCGCGTCGATGAAACCGGAACCGCCACCAAATTGCCGCAACTGCCGAAGTTTCGCGCTGCTTCGTCACCCCTGTTGTCGGAACTGATTGGGTGCGCCGCTCGTTTTATGCGGCATAACATCCCGTTCCATGAGGAGTGAGCCATGCGAAGTTTCATTATTCCCGCGATCGCGGCCCTGGCGATCGGCGCAGCGACGCCGGCGATGGCCTACGATTCCGGCAGCCAGATCTCGATGGAGGCCGCGCTCGACGTCGCGACCAATCTCGGCATCGTGACGGTGTCGAACACCCAGTTCCTCGGCGACGAGTGGGAGGTCGAGGGGCGTGACCGCCTCGGCCGCTGGATGCAGGTCGATGTCGATGCGCGGACCGGCGAGGTGCGCAACGTGGATCGCGGCTGGTAGCTGGCGTCTTCACCACTGCGTGACCTTCGGAACGGCCGGCGGAGCAGGGCGCACGCCGGCCGTTCGTTATCCAGAACTGTCTGATGCCGCGCTTTGGCTCAATGGCACAAAGCTGGGGTATGCTGGTCCCATCATTCCGGGAATCGCCGCCAGCGCGGCGGCCCGTGAACAGGAGACCGGCCATGACAAAACCGTTTCCGTCCAAAACCCATATCGGCAATCACCTGCTGCATCCGGAAACCCAGATGCTGAACTACGGCTACGATCCGCAGCTGTCGGAGGGCGCCGTCAAGCCGCCCGTGTTCCTGACCTCGACCTTCGTGTTCCGCACCGCCGAGGACGGCAAGGACTTTTTCGACTTTGTCGCAGGCCGGCGCGAGCCTCCGGAAGGCATGGGGGCGGGGCTGGTCTATTCGCGCTTCAATCATCCGAACAGCGAGATCGTCGAGGACCGGCTTGCGATCTATGAGCGCACCGAGAGCTGCGCGCTGTTCTCCTCAGGCATGTCGGCGATCTCGACCACGGTGCTGGCCTTCGCGCGGCCCGGCGACGTGATCCTGCATTCGCAGCCGCTCTATGGCGGCACCGAGACGCTGTTCACCAGGACGCTGGCGGGCTTCTCGATTCACGCCGTGGGCTTTGCCGACGGCCTCGACGAGAGTGTCATCCGCGCCGCTGCCGACGAGGCGATGAAGAAGGGCCGCGTCGCGATGATCTTCATCGAGACGCCGGCCAATCCGACCAACGGCCTGGTCGATATCGCGCTGACGCGGCGCATCGCCGACGCGATCGGCAAGGCACAGGGCCATACTCCGATTATCGCCTGCGACAACACGCTGCTCGGGCCGGTGTTTCAGCGGCCGATCGAGCACGGCGCCGATCTCTCGCTGTACTCGCTGACGAAATATGTCGGCGGCCATTCCGACCTGATCGCGGGCGCGGCGCTCGGCTCGAAGAAGCTGATGAAGGACATCAAGGCGCTGCGCGGCGCGATCGGCACCCAGCTCGATCCGCATTCCTGCTGGATGATCAGCCGTTCGCTGGAAACGCTCAGCCTGCGCATGGAAAAGGCCGACCGCAACGCGCGGATCGTTGCCGATTATCTGCGCGATCACCCCAAGGTGGCGCAGGTGCATTATCTCGGCCATCACGATCCGGCGTCCCCCGCGGGGCATGTCTTCGCGAGCCAAAGCAGCGGCGCCGGTTCGACCTTCTCGTTCGACATCGTCGGCGGGCAGCAAGCGGCGGAGAAATTCCTCAACGCGCTGCAGATCTTCAAGCTCGCAGTCAGTCTCGGCGGCACCGAGTCGCTCGCGAGCCTGCCGGCCACCATGACGCATTCCGGCGTGCCGGCCGATATCCGCAAGCGGATCGGCGTGCTGGATTCGACGATCCGGCTCTCGATCGGGATCGAGCATCCGTCCGATCTGGTGGCCGACATCGCGCAGGCATTGAGCAGGGTGTGAGCGAGTAAAAAGCGTGTAGGGTGGGTAGGGCCAACGGGCTACCAATCTCCGGAGAGAGTGCATGCTAGCGATTACGGCGATCATCAGGACCAAGAAGGGCCATGAGGCGGCGATGCGTCAGGCATTGCTCGACGTCGTCGAGCATGTCCGCGCCAACGAGCCGTCCACCGTCGGCTACTACGTCTCGCAGGATGTCGACAGTCCCCGGATATTTTCGACGTATGAGCGATACCTGGATCAGGCAGCCATGGACCGGCACAACGATTCGCCGGCCGTGGCGCGCTTCTTTGAGGTCGCGAAGCCGATCCTCGACGGCGAGGTGATCGTGGTTTTGGCCAACGAGATTGCGAGCAAGCGGGAGTAGGGCGTTCGCCGCGTTCACAAATAATAGCCTGCTCCGGAAAGGCTTCGTCGCAGCGCATTCATTCTCCGATTTTGGTGGTTCGGAGCATTGCGGACCGGCGGGGTCGGCGATTTCAGGACAAATCCATCGCCGCGGAGCTGCGCTCGAAGCGAGCGTGAACCCGGACAACGTTGACGCGGAGGCGGCGCGCCGTTATTGGCGGCGCGGAAAATTCCGACACAACGATACGGGATGGTCTCGATGCAAGTGACTTTGATGAAGGGCAAGATTCATCGCGCGCACGTCACCGAAGCGGACTTGCATTACGAGGGGTCGATTTCGATCGACCGCAATTTGATCGAGGCCGCCGGTTTCCTCATCAATGAACGCGTCGACATCTACAACATCGACACCGGCGCGCGCTTCTCGACCTATGTGATCGAGGCGCCGGCGGGATCGGGCACAATCGGCCTCAACGGCGCGGCCGCGCGGCTCGCCATGGCCGGCGACAAGGTCATCATCGTCGCCTATGCCAGCTTCGACGCCGACGAGGCGCGCCAGTTTCATCCGCGGGTCGTGCTGGTCGACGACAAGAACCGGCACATCGCGAAGGCTGCCGCCTCATCGGTGAAAGCCCTGGCGGACGCGTAAGCCGGGCTGCGCTAGGCCTTCTTGACGAACTCCGATTTCAGATTCATCGCGCCGATGCCGTCGATCTTGCAGGCGACGTTGTGTCCGTCGCTGCCCTCGGTGAGGCGGATGTTCCTGACCTTGGTGCCGCCCTTGACGACCGACGACGAGCCCTTGACCTTGAGGTCCTTGATCACGATGACGCTGTCGCCGTCCGTCAGCGGGTTGCCGTGCGCATCGCGCACGCCCGCTTGCTGCGCGGTCTCGGCGGCCGCGGCCGCATCGCTGCTCCACTCATGGGCACATTCCGGGCAGACCCAGAGAGCGCCATCCTGATAGGCATGCTCGGAATTGCATTTCGGGCAGTTCATTGCGGCGTCCATGGTCGAGATCGTCTCCGTCGTTGCGGGCGCACCGTAGAGGCACAAGCGGGCAAAGCAAGCGAAAACCCGGCGATTTAATGCGCAAAGCGGCGCAAAGGTGGCGAGCCGCCCGTCCACCCGCGGATGCTGGTGGAACGGTCTGTCGCTCCATCCGTTGCCGTTCGTCGCTCGGCATTGCGGCCCTGTGCTTGCGGGGAACGGTTCACTGATCGTCGCGTCCGGGCCGGCAACTCATCGAAAAGCAATCGGCTGATCCCAAACATGGACGCGGAAGATGAATCACAGAAACCCGGCTTTCGTCAGCCTTCGCACGTCGCTCGTCACCGCCGCCTTCACGTCGGCGTCGCTGGTGAGCGCAAGCCTTGTGACCGCAAGTCTTCTAAGCGTAAGTCTTGCCCACGCAGAGCCGGTGAATTCGCGTGCGGATCATGGCGGCGGTGGTCCCGGCGAGTTCGCCAACCTTGCGGAGAAGGTCGGGCCGGCCGTGATTGGCGTCAACGCCAAGGTGGCGGCAGCGGCGGATGACGACGATTCTTCTCCCAGCCAGTCTCCCGGCGACTCTTCCGGGCCGGACGGCCTGCCCGATCAGGACACGCCGGGGAGGGCTGTTCCGAATCCCGGCAGGCGTGGACCGGGCAATCTGCCGAAGTCGGGTGAGATGACCTCGATCGGTTCGGGCTTCTTCATCTCGGCGGACGGCTATGCGGTGACGAACAATCACGTCCTCGGAGGCAGCGACCGCGCCGATGTTCGCACCAGTGACAACAAGGTCTACAAGGCGAAGGTCCTGGGCAAGGATCCGGTCAGCGACCTGGCCCTGCTCAAGGTCGATGGGCGGACCGACTTCAGCTATGTCAAGCTCGCGGAGCAGCCGCCGCGCACCGGCGATTGGGTGCTCGCGGCCGGCAATTCGTTCGGCCTCGGAAACACCGTCACCGCGGGGATCGTCTCGGCGCGTGCGCGCGACCTGGAGACCGGGTCTTCGGAAGATTTCGTCCAGATCGATGCGCGGATCAACCGCGGCGATTCCGGCGGGCCGAGCTTCAACACGCATGGCGATGTGATCGGCGTGAACAGCCTGATCTTCTCGCCCTCGGGCGGCTCGGTCGGTGTCGCGTTTGCGATACCCGCCGATACCGTGAAGACGGTGATCCCGCAGCTGAAGGACAAGGGTACGGTCACGCGCGGCTGGATGGGCGCGCAGATTCAATCGATCACCCCCGGCATTGCCGAAAGCTTAGGTGCGGACAATCTGCACGGCGCGGTCGTGGTCGGCGTGCAGACCGGCGGTCCGGCCGCGAAGGCCGGATTGAGGCGGGGGGACGTGATCACCTCGGTCAATGACGAGCCGATCAAGAGCGCCAACGAGCTGACCAAGAAGGTTTATGCGGGAGCGCCCGGCAGTTCAGTCAAGCTTTCGATGGTGCGGGACAATGCGCCGAATTCGCTGAGCGTCACGCTCGGCCAGCTCGCGCAGTCGCAGGCGCCTGCCGGCCTGCTCAAGTGATCCCGCCGGCGTTGATCGCGCCGGCCTCGGCGATCAGCTCGAACGATCGCAGCCGCTTCTGGTGATCATAGACGTCGGACACGATCATCAGCTCGTCGGCGCCGGTCTCCGCGACCAGCGCGTCGATGCCGGCGCGCACCGTCGCGGGCGAGCCGATGATGGAGCGCGCGAGCATCCGCATCGCCTGCACCTTCTCCGACGGCGACCAGTAGCTCTCGATGTCGTCGATCGGCGGCTGGCTGAGGCCGCGCGCGCCGCGGAAGATGTTGGTGAACGACATCTGCTGCGTGGTCGCCAGCCGCCGCGCCTCCTCGTCGGTGTCGGCGGCGATGATGTTGACGCCGACCATGGTGTAGGGATGCGCGAGCTGCTCCGACGGCTTGAAGCGGGCGCGATAGATCTGCAGCGCCTGGAGCAGGAGCTCGGGGGCAAAGTGCGAGGCGAAGGCGTAGGGCAGGCCGAGCTCGCCGGCCAGCATCGCGCCGAAATTGCTCGAGCCGAGAATCCACAGCGGCACGTCGGTGCCCGCGGCCGGCACCGCCTGGATGCGCTGGTTGGGACCGGCCGCCGCGAGGAAGGCCTGCACCTCGAGCACGTCCTGCGGAAAGTTCTCGGCGGATTCAGGCGTGCGGCGCAGCGCGCGCAGCGTGAGCTGGTCGGTGCCCGGCGCGCGGCCGAGGCCAAGGTCGATACGGTCAGGAAACAGCCGCGCCAGCGTGCCGAACTGCTCGGCGATGACATAGGGCGCGTGGTTCGGCAGCATGATGCCGCCGGCGCCGACGCGGATGGTCTTGGTGCCCGCGGCGATGTGCCCGATCACGACCGACGTCGCGGCGCTGGCGATGCCCGCCATGTTGTGATGCTCCGCCACCCAGATGCGGCGATAGCCGAGAGCCTCCGCATGGCGCGCGACATCGCGCGCGTTATAGAGCGCGCCGCGCGCGTCGGTTTCCTCGGTGACGCGGACGAGATCGAGAATGGAGAGGGCGGCCACGGCGACTCCGGAACGTTAGGGACGGGAGCCGGTGGTATTTGGCTGTGTCCAGGTGGATGCGAAACGGCGGGGAGCAGCCGGTTCATGCAGATGCATATGGATGCGGTCGCCATGCCGGTCAATCCGCCTGATGCGATCGAGGAAGCAGGGCTGCCCGTCCAAAATATCGAAAACAACCCCATGCAAAGGTGCAGGTTGCCGCCGGGACTTCGGAAATACGACTTGACGCGTCGGGCAAATCGGTGGTATTTTTCCATTATTCCGAAATAGTGCGGGCAGCCCATTGCTGCACAATGGCTTCTGCGGTCAGCAGCGTAGGATGGGTAGAGCCAACGGGTCCGCGCAACGCGCGGCCCGATGATAAACTCCGCGAAACCCATCATCTCGCCACTCGGCTGCAGCCTGATGGGTTTCGCTGCGCTCTACCCATCCTACAGTCCTCATTCGCACGCTCGACCGCCGCGATCGGAGAATCGTCGCGTCAGGCCCCAGACGATTGCGGCCGTGGCTGAAGTCGCGAGCAGATGCTTCAAGGTGTGTCCGCTGACGAACCCGAGCGTGTCTGCGATCTCGTGGTCGAGCACCTCGGCGATCTTGGCCAGTACGTACAGCACCATCGCGGCGGCGAAAGCTGCGCGGTCGGCGCGCGGCGCGCGATAGATCGATTGCCACAGCGGGATCAGGATGAGCGGGAGCACCTGCAGCAGCAGATACGGTCGCAGGTCACCCGCACCGAGCCTGTCGGTGGCGACCCACCACGCGACGCTGCCGACAGCGAACAAGCCGAGCACGATCGCTTCGATGTCGGTCCTCAATCCGGGGCGGGTGTCGCCGCGGACACCGACCAGCAGGCCGGCGCCGGCAAGCGCGATCGGCAGCCGGTCCCAGATCAGGCGGCCATTGTCGGGAGCAAGATGATAGAACGCCGACCCGAACGCGGTCAGGAACAGTCCGATCAGGAACAGGCGATAGCCCGGCCAGCCGGCGCGAAGGCGATCGCTGTTGCGGTGAGGGCGCAGCGCCAGCCAGCCCCAGATCGCGACCAGCGCGAAGCCGGCGTTGGACAAGACGTCGGCTGCGTGGGGGATGCCGACGACGGCCGAGTGGTCGGCGAAATCGTTGTAGCTGGCCGGCTGCGCGATGCGTCCGTGCGCCGCGAATGCTGCAATGATGCCGATCGTGATGATCGTCGGGGCGTGCTTGATCCACCGTTTTACGGGCCGCTCGGACCCGGTCAATCCGTCGATCCGGAAGGTCGTTTGCATCGTCGGCTCCCAATGAAAATGAACAATGTTCAATACCTGATATTAAAGTGAGCAATGTTCAAGTTCTATTTTTGAGCGTTTGATCGGCGTCGATGGGGGAGGTGCGCTCAACCGACCCGAGAGCAAAGGCCGCTCGCTGGCGCTGCACTTGCGATTCCCGTCTGTGTTGCGACGGAAGGATTGCGCCCGACGACCGACCCTCCACATCTCAGGAGATTGCGTGGCTGATGGTGCAGAAGGCGGACTGTCGAAGGGCAAACCGATGAGGCTCGCGGATTTCGTCCCCAAGAGAGAACACTCTTGGAGAAAACAGTCATGGGCCGACATTGCCCGATTGGCAGTGGTTCAATTTTGTGGCGAGGCCCTTGGGTGGGTCGGCATTTTTCTGATCTTTTTGGCAGGTAGCATCAGCATCTACGCGGGATTGGCCGCACTTTTATGTTGTGCGCTGCTTGTTACGCTGCTTCTGCGGCGAGAATTCAGACTGGACATCGAGGCTCTCGATGATCCTAACGACAATCCCCGCGCGAAGGCATTGATCGGCAATACCTCCGATGCCTCAATCAGAGGGCATCGGAGCGCACTGGGGCAGGCCGCCCCGCGTCCGGATAGTCGCACGGCCCGCGCGCTCGGCGCTTTGGAAGATATGGCATTTCGATTTGTGGTCGAACTTTCCAAATCCGTCGCAATCATCATTGCCCTGACGCTTGGGATGGCCTTTGCGGCTGAATTGGCCGCGTTCGCTCTATCCGACCGGGATGTAAGTGGCGCCTTTGGTTCGGGTCTGGCCGGAGTTGCCGGCGGCCTGTTTGGCCTGGTCCTCGCCGTCGTGATCGTCCTCAGGCGAATTGCTGACATCGAAGATTGATCGGGCGCCTGTGGCGTTTGCGCTGGAAGACCGGGAGGGTCGGCCGGTAGCCCGCATGAGCGAAGCGATATGCGGGGTTGGTTGGGTGGCGCGCGGGGCGTTTCAGCGCCGCGCAACCTGGCGAAAATGTTACTGTTGATGGCGGCTTACGCCTGCGGCCGATCCACCCTACCTTCGCTGAGCGCGAACCGCGCAGCCCACCGATCCGATCCGGAGCGAGACCATTCCCCAACTCATCTTCGGCCTGACCAGCCTCTTGATCCTGGCCCGCTTCATTTGGCCGCTCGACTGGCCGCTTCCGGCAAAGATCGTCGCCGCATTGCTGGTGCTGGTCGCCTTGCAGTTTCACCGCTGGAACAGGCTGTCGTCGGGATCGGAATTCTCGCCGGAGTTTCCGCGTCCGGTGGTCGTCCTGTTCAACTGGGCGTTCGGCGCGATCATGCTGCTGGCGCTGCTGCAACTGGCGCTTGATGCCGGGCTGCTGGTGGCCGCGCTGATCCACGGCGGCTTTGTGGGCGCGCCTGACGGCGTCCGCTACGCACTTGCGGCGGTCGCGGCCGCAGCCGCCGCGATCGGCGTCCATCAGGCGATGCGCATTCCGCCACTCAGGGATGTCGAGGTCGGCATAAGCGGACTTCCGCGGCAGTTCGACGGCTACACCATCCTGCAGCTGACGGATCTTCACATCAGCCGGCTGTTTCCTGCGCCATGGGCGCGCGCCGTGGTCGAGCGGTCGAACAAGCTCGGCGCCAACCTGATCGCGATCACCGGCGACCTGATCGACGGCACCATCGATGCGCGGCGGGGCGACATCGCGCCGCTGCGCGACCTGATGGCCGCCGATGGCGTCTACGTGATCTCGGGCAATCACGAATATATCTTCGGCTATGACGTGTGGATGGCGCATTACGAAGCGCTCGGCCTGCGCTCGCTCGAGAACAGGCACATCGTGCTCGAACGCGGCGGCGGCCGCCTGGTGATCGCAGGGATTACCGACCGCGCCTCGCGCCACCGGGGGCATTCCATCCGCGACCTTGCCGCGGTTCTCGACGGCGCCCCCAAGGGCGCGCCCGTCGTCCTGCTCGATCACCAGCCGAGCGACGCACGAAAGGCCGCCCGGCTCGGCGTCGCCCTGCAGCTCTCCGGACACACCCATGGCGGATTGATCCTGGGGATCGATCGCCTGGCCGCGCGCGCCAATGCCGGCTTCGTCTCCGGCCGCTACGACGTCGACGGGATGACGCTCTACGTCAACAACGGCACCGCGCTCTGGCCGGGCTTTGCCTTGCGGCTCGGCCGGCCGTCCGAATTGACGCGGATCACGTTGCGTGTGGCGGGCGATGCTTGAGTGATTTGTTGCGCATGCAATGATGCGAGCGCGGTGTTATCGCATTGGCGCGGGAGCCCGAATACGCGCGGTGCACGTTTGCGGTTTGGTTCTCGGCCTGGGTCGCAGCAGTAGCCCGCATGAGCGAAGCGATATGCGGGGCCAGTCGTGCGTCTGGTGACATTGGTCCCGGATATCGCTTCGCTCATCCGGGCTACGCTTGCTGCCTGGGTGGCAGCAGCTTCGTAGGTGGGTAGAGCGAAGCGAAACCCATCATTGGCGCCGCGGGTAAAAAATCGATGGGTTTCGCGGAGTTTATCATCGGGCCGCGCGTTGCGCGGACCCGTTGGCTCTACCCATCCTACGCGAGCTTCACACCAATACCTCGCTACGCTTGCTGGCTTTCGTTTCGGGCGCTCCTGTGCGACGATGGTTGTCCGGAGATGCGGGTGGGGTGATTTGGACGTGGTCATGCTGTCGCGAAGGCTTGTCATTGTTGCAGCTGCGCTCGTGCTCGGGACTTGGTCGGTGCGCGCGCAGCAAAGCACCGAGTATGATGCGTGCATGGACAAGGCCGAAGGGGTGTCAACGCAGATGCTCGCGTGCGGCAAGGCCGCAATCGAGAAGTGGGACATCAGGCTCAACACCGCCTATCAAGCGCTTCTCGCAAGGTCGAGGGGCGAGGCGCACGCGCAATTGCAGACCGAGCAGCGGGCCTGGCTGAAGCATCATCTGGGTGAAACCCATCGCCTCGCCGCCGATCCTAACAACGGGTCCGTCGCGTTCCTCGACTCCCAGACGTTCGAATTGAATGATATCGCCGACCGCACGCTGCTTCTTGAAAAGCGTGCCGGCCAGTAGCCCGCATGAGCGAAGCGAGATGCGGGACTGATCTTGCGTCCCGGATGTCGCGGAGTGTCATCGGGCGCGCGTTCGCGCGACCCGTTGGGTCATCCGGGCTATATGAATGACTCCGTCGAAATGACCCTCCGCTGACCCTTGATGCTCAGCGACATGCCGTCATGACCTGCTATCATGGCAGCTCACCGCAGTGATTCAGCAATGGTCGCTCGCAACCTTACGAGGAATGATGTCCCAGTCTTTCAAGGTCGGCGATCTCGTCAGGAAGCGTGCCGGTTATGAGTATCCAGGCATCATCGTTTCAGTTTTCACGACGCGCGCCGGTGCAGTGCGTTACGTCGTGGAGGCCGATCATCCCGGATTTGCGGGGATGCTCCATATTTTCAATGGCGAGCAACTGGAGCTTCGAGCCTAACTTTACAGATCAAACGTGCCGGCCAGTAGCCCGCATGAGCGAAGCGAGATGCGGGACTGATCTTGCGAATTGCGCGTCGGTCCCGATGTCGCTTCACGCATGCGGGCTATGCTTGCTGTATCAAATTAAATGCTGCTGCGATTCCTAGTACGCAAGGCTTACTTTAACTGTCCGGCACAATCTTTCTAAACTGTATCGTTGTGCTCTGCGGCTGCAGGTGTTCATCCAGGGGTAAAATGGCAAGTTTGAGGGGCATTTGCCCGGCGATACCGCTGAAGATGCAAGTCCCTGTAGGTAGCGTTGGGATAGATTCTTCCGTGAGTTGATCAATGTAAGAAACGGCGCTTGCGATCGATTGCAAGTCTTTTTGATTGATCAGGCGGTGAATGAAATAATTGTGTGCCTGTGAAGTTATGGTGTGAGAGATGTCATTCGGTCGCTGGCTAGCGATTGTAACGAATACGCCGAACTTGCGTCCTTCTTTGATAATCTCTTCAAAGGTCTCGAGCCGATAGTCTTTCCATCCTTCCGACTCTCTGAATGATTCTTGGGACAGTATGTTGTGGGCTTCATCGATGATAATATTCAGCGATTTTCCACTACCTTCACGCTTGTGGTCGTCATAGATCCTCTTTGCAAGAAGTAACGGTATCGTCTTTCGCATTTCGAGATTTACGTCGCCGAGCGCAATAACGAGAACATTCGACTCGAAGATATCGCCGTTATCCGCAGGATCGAATATTTTCCGGATGTCTGCTTGTTTGCTTGCGAGCTTGTTTATCGCTGGAGCGATGTGCTCGTTTTGCGCTCTGTTTGAGAGAACGTCGTAGATAAGTTGGATATAGGCAAATGAGATAAGGTCAGTCACCGCATCATTGGCAAAATCAAAATTAGAAACGTGCTCAAAGACAAACGTGTCATCGATATCGCTTGGATTTTGCTTCAGATAGTAAGTTTGCCCGTTTGCGTATCGGCGACACTCAGATTGCCCGTTGTGCCATTCCAATTCCGTCATTAGTTCAGCAGGTGTGCCGTCTGCACTGACCTCAGGGAGGAGTTGCCGAAGATAGTCCATCAAGAGATCAAATCGGACCTTGTCCGACATTTGCAGGATTTGCCTGACTTGACCTCTAATGATGTTCCTTGCGTATCCAATTGGATCGTCTGAGTTTAGCACTTTATGTTGACGTGCTAATACTCGCTTTAAGAAAGGCTTTTGCGTTTTCTCGGTAGCATCAGCAAGGATGCTGACAATTTCGATGTCGGAGAAGCCGCCGACGCCGAGTGGAATTTTATCTCCATCGTCGCTCCTTGTTGATAGGAGTTTGACCGTCTTGTGCAGCGTTAGACAGTCGTCTCCCACATACTCGTTGTTGAAATCAAAGAGTACGATGCGGCAGTTCTGCTCGAAGGAGGCCGCGTTTCTGGCTCGCATCCTTGCGATGAACTCCTGGTAGATCATTGCAAGCGTGTTCGATTTGCCGCTTCCAGTGTTTCCAAAGATTGCGATGTGGCTGTTAATCAATCCGTCGATGGGCAAGGCGATGTCATACCCTTCGTACTCGGATCGGGCGATGTTTATCGAGAGGCCGTCAGGGCTTACGAGGCAATGAACCTGATGTACCTTTTCCTTTGTTAGAAGAAAGGCTTCGTTGCCGACTAATGGGAGTTCTTTGGTGCCACCAAAGAATCTGCCTTGATGGTCAAGAAAGCCGACCAGCGCCACCGTTAGAAAGCGGCGTTGGTCTGGACCGCGAAGTTCGTCGCCAAGTTTGGCGTCCCCACGGGCGTTTTCTCCTTCGACCTTTCCAATTAAGCTTAGGAAGCCCTTTCGGATATCGATGTAACTGCCAACAGCGATGTTGCGAAGCACATCTCCGTCGAAGAATAGCTCTGAGAGGTTTTTGTCTGTGTCCACTGATATGAGGATTTTTCGTCCCGTAACGCTGGACACTTCGCCAACGCGAAGAACCGCTTCCGTGTCGAGCCGGTTAGGCGAGTGCATTTGTCTTTACCGGTAGTACAGACGAAAGGATTGCATTGAGCCTGGGGAAGTCGAGCACCGATGCGGGTCCCGGACAGAAAACGGTTACGTTCCGCTGTTGGGCGAACTTGGTTTCGTAGTCAGTGGCCGAACCTTGGTCGTAGGCAAAAATGATCAAGTGAGATGTTGGGTTTCGCAGCGCCCTTCGGGTTAGGTCGAGGATATGCTCGTCGGCGAACGAGAAGCCAAAACAGAAAAGGACAATGTTCTGTTGATCGAACGCACGCGAGAATAATCTGAGGAGATCGTAGTAGACTCGTTCAAGAAGGGTTGCATGGAATTTTCGCAGATTTGGTAGAACGAGAAAATGTTCTTTGAGAAAAGCGTCTACTTTGGCGGGGTCCTCCTTATCTGCCGCCGAAAGCGGAGAAACTGATTTTGTTTCTAGGACCAACTTGTCTGATCGTTTGCGCCATGACAGAGAGCCATGGAGCTTGATTAGGTTTATCGTCGGAATCTCAACCTGATGGTTATGGAACGTGCCGGATCTATAAGTTCGGTCGAAATAGCGCTCTGGTGCAAAGGTGGGGGGCCCGATTGCGGACGATCGGTCGAAGCCGTCGTTTAACATCAGTCCCGGAATTCGGCTTGCTGCGTGCTCAAGGAACGTGTCGTAGTTGGTAGTGAATATATTAGCTTGCCTAGGTAGAAGAATATTCTTCCGGGCGAACAGAACTCTATCGATAGACGATAGGAAGTTGATGTAGCTCCTTCTAACTTTGACAAAGGCCTGCGAAGGAGCAGGTCCAAAAGTGGTCGAGAGTTTTGAATTTGCGGCGCTGATTGCGGTAATGAAATCGAGGCTTCTCTTATTGGCTTCAGCCTCGTTATTGACGGCAAGCAGGGCGTTAATGTCAGTTTCGATGGTTCCTCCCGTCTTGATTACGGGAGCGGAGGCTCCTGATCCGATCAAAAAATTGAGATTCCCCGACTGCAAGAAGGGTTCCAAATATTGTGCTGCGGGCTCATTTTCAGAATTAAGATTGATTACTTCCGGCATTAAAAGCTCGCTAGTCGATATAGTTGTGTCGCGCGACAGAGACAACCATCCTACATTCGGCGCGGGCGCGATGAAAGTCGACTTCGGTATTCTTCGTGCACTACGGCCAACAAAAAGGGCGGCCTTCAGCCGCCCTTTTTTATTCGTGGAGCCGGGTTCATGCCCAGGCGGCAGGAGGACGATATTTAGCTGTCAGCTGCACCCCGTCGTGCTGCCGCACGTATCGCACTTCATGCAGGTCCCGTTCCGCACCAGCGTGAAGTTGCCGCACTCCGAGCACATCTCGCCCTCATAGCCCTTGGCCTTCGCTTCGGCGCGGCGCTCCGCCTTGGACGGGGCGGCGGCTGCGGCGGTGCCGGGCTTGCTCCAGTTCAATGCCTCGAGCTTCTCGGTCGGCGAGAGGTCGTGGCTGACTTCCTGCTTCAGGGCGACCGCGCCTTCGACGGTGTCGGAGGCGCCGCGCGCGGTTGCGCCGTGGGAGGCGAGCGCGGTGACGCGGTTGCCGGCGGGCGCGTTGTCGGCGCCCGGGCTCACCGTGGCCGACCCGCCGCGCATGACGACGAGGTTGTCGGTGCGCGACCGGGTCAGGCCCTTCGACAGGTACTTGGTCGCCTGGTGCTGGGCGGGGGCCTCATCCGGCTCCTTGCCTTCCTCGACGCCCTTGCCGAGCGCGTCGAAGCCAGACTCGTTCGGATCGACATGGGCGAGGTCGAAGCGCGCCATGTAGCTCACCGCGAGCTCGCGGAAGACATAGTCGAGGATCGAGGTCGCGTACTTGATGGAGTCGTTGCCCTGCACCGGACCCGCGGGCTCGAAGCGGGTGAAGGTGAAGGCGTCGACATACTCTTCCAGCGGCACGCCGTATTGCAGACCCAGGGATACTGCGATCGCAAAATTGTTGATGAAGGAGCGCAGCGCCGCGCCTTCCTTGTGCATGTCGATGAAGATCTCGCCGAGCCTTCCGTCGTCATATTCGCCGGTGCGCAGGTACACCTTGTGGCCGCCGACAACAGCCTTCTGGGTGTAGCCCTTGCGTCGGTCAGGCATCTTCTCGCGCTCGCGCATCACGACGATGCGCTCGACCAGCTTCTCGACGATCTTCTCCGAGACCTGGGCGGCACGCGCGGCCATCGGCTTCTCGTACAGCGCTTCCACCGCATCGTCCTCGTCCTCATCGTCGGAGATGAGCTGCGAGTTCAGCGGCTGCGACAGCTTCGAGCCGTCGCGGTACAGCGCGTTGGCCTTCAGTGCCAGCTTCCACGACAACAGGTAGGCGGACTTGCAGTCCTCCACCGTGGCGTCGTTCGGCATGTTGATGGTCTTGGAGATCGCGCCCGAGATGAACGGCTGCGAGGCCGCCATCATCCGGATGTGGCTCTCGACCGAGAGGTAGCGTTTTCCAATTTTGCCGCAGGGATTGGCGCAGTCGAACACCGCGTAATCGGTTGGCTTGAGGTGCGGAGCTCCCTCCACCGTCATTGCGCCGCAGATGTGCACGTTGGCGGCCTCGATCTCGCGCTTGGTGAAGCCGACCGCCGAGAGTAGGTCGAAGCCGGGCGCAGCGATCGCCTCGGCGCCGATGCCGAGCTGGTCGCGGATGAAGTCTTCGCCGAAGGTCCACTTGTTGAAGGCGAACTTGATGTCGAACGCGGTCGGCAGCGCCTTCTCGACTTTCGCGATCGCTTCGTCGGTGAAGCCCTTGGCCTTCAGGGTCGAGCCGTTGATGCCCGGCGCATTCGACAGCGAGCCGTGGCCGACGGCGTAGGCCTCGATCTCCGCGATCTCGCTCTCGCGATAGCCGAGCGCGCGCAGCGCCGACGGCACCGCCTGGTTGATGATCTTGAAGTAGCCGCCGCCGGCGAGCTTCTTGAACTTCACCAGCGCGAAGTCGGGCTCGATGCCGGTGGTGTCGCAATCCATCACCAGGCCAATGGTGCCGGTCGGCGCCACCACCGTGGTCTGGGCGTTGCGATAGCCGTTGACCTCGCCGAGCGCCAGCGCGTCATCCCACGCCAGCCTGGCATGGGTGACGATGTCCTCCTGCGGGCACGAGGCGTGATCGAGCGGCACCGGGTTGACCGACAGCGCCTCGTAACCGGCCGCGTTGCCGTGGGCGGCGCGGCGGTGGTTGCGGATCACGCGCAGCATGTGCGCGGCGTTCTTCTTGTAGCCCGGGAAGGTGCCGAGCTCGGCCGCCATCTCGGCAGAGGTCTTGTAGGAGATGCCGGTCATGACCGCGGTCAGCGCCCCGCACAGCGAACGGCCTTCCTTCGAGTCATAGGGCAGGCCCATGGTCATGAGCAGGCCGCCGATGTTTGCAAAGCCGAGGCCGAGCGTGCGGAACTCGTAGGACAGTTCGGCGATCGCCTTCGACGGGAACTGGGCCATCATGACGGAGATTTCGAGCACGATGGTCCAGAGCCGGCAGAGGTGCTCGTAGGACTCGATGTCGAACCGTTTTGTGGTGGTGCTGTAGAACGTCAGCAGGTTGGCCGAGGCGAGGTTGCACGCCGTGTCGTCCAGGAACATGTATTCCGAGCACGGATTGGACGCGCGGATGTCGCCGGACGCCTTGCAGGTGTGCCAGTCGTTCATCGTGGTGTTGAAGTGCAGGCCGGGATCGGCGCTCGCCCAGGCGGCGTAACCGATCTTCTCCCAGAGGTCGCGGGCCTTCAGCGTTTTTGTGACTTTCTTGGTGGTGCGGCCGACCAGATTCCAGTCACCGTCCGTTTCCACCGCGCGCAGAAAATCATCCTTCAGCGACACCGAGTTGTTGGAGTTCTGGCCGGAGACGGTGAGGTACGCCTCGGAATCCCAGTCGGTGTCGTAGGTGTCGAACGAGATGTCCTTGTAGCCCTGCCTGGCGAACTGGATGACGCGCTTGATGTAGTTGTCGGGCACGAGGTTGCGGCGGGCGAGCTTGATCTCGCGGCGGAGCGCCGGGTTCTTCTCGGGATCGAAGCAGTCGTCGCCGCTGCCTTCGCAGTTCACGCAGGCCTTCATCACGGCCTTGAGGTGCTTCTGGTTGATCTTGGAGCCGGTGACGAGCGCGGCGACCTTCTGCTCCTCCTTCACCTTCCAGTCGATATAGGTCTCGATATCGGGATGGTCGGCATCGACCACGACCATCTTGGCGGCGCGGCGCGTGGTGCCACCCGACTTGATCGCGCCCGCGGCACGGTCGCCGATCTTGAGGAAGCTCATCAGGCCGGACGAGCGGCCGCCGCCGGACAGCTTTTCGCCTTCGCCGCGCAGGCTCGAGAAGTTGGAGCCGGTGCCGGAGCCATATTTGAACAGGCGCGCCTCGCGCACCCAGAGGTCCATGATGCCGCCCTCGTTGACGAGGTCGTCGCCGACGCCCTGGATGAAGCAGGCATGCGGCTGCGGATGCTCATAGGCCGACTTCGACTTGGTCAGCTTGCCGGTCTTCCAGTCGACATAATAGTGGCCCTGGCCGGGGCCATCGACGCCATAGGCCCAATGCAGCCCGGTGTTGAACCACTGCGGCGAGTTCGGCGCGACCATCTGTTTTGCAAGTTGGAAGCGGAGTTCGTCGAAGAAGGCGAGGGCGTCTTCTTCCGTGGAGAAGTAGCCGCCCTTCCAGCCCCAATAGGTCCAGCAGCCGGCGAGGCGATCGAACACCTGCTTGGCCGAGGTCTCGCCGACGATGCGCTCGTTCTCCGGCAGCGCCGCGAGCGCCTCGGTGTCGGGCACCGAACGCCACAGCCAGGACGGCACCGTCTCTTCCTCGACCTTCTTCAGGCGCGCGGCAACGCCCGCTTTACGGAAATACTTCTGCGCCAGCACGTCGGAGGCGACCTGCGACCAGAACTCCGGAACCTCGACGTTCTCGGCGCGGAACACGACCGAGCCGTCCGGATTGCGGATCTCTGATGTGGTCAGGCGGAAATTGATCCCGGCGTAGGGAGATTGTCCGCTGGTGGTGTTGCGTCGTTCGATTCGCATGGTCGAGCCCCGTCTCTTCTTCTGCCCGGCCCCACGTTTGTCCGCAGGTGCCGGAATGTTGTCTGTTCGCGGACTTAAGGGAACACGCGTCAGCACGCTTCCCGTCATCCGCAGCTCAGCCGGTGGATCCGGCCTGTTTTCTCTCATCCGCTGGGCACCGGTATGACCGGCCCTGCGGCGGCATCGTCCCGGCGCGGCGCCCGACTGGTCGGGTGCTCCGGGTCATGCATTCAACGCCCCAAAACGCTTCACGCGACACGTCACGCGTACGCTTCTTCGCGGGCCGGTTACGGCCTCTGTTTCCGGGTCCTTCGCGGCCCGTTCTGTCGTCCCGACGGTGACCCAAAATCAGGGCAGAGAAGCCCTTCACCCGCGGCCCGAAGGCCTGGCGGAGTGGTCATTTTGGAACCCTTGTGGGAGCGACCGGCGGGGACCCAAACACACTCGCGCCGAACAGGTTGAAAGCTAGGCCATGTCCGTCACGCCCGTCAAGGACTAGTACGAGTTTCTGAATCAAACACTAAATATGGTGGAAAGAGGGGGATAACAGGGGTCGGTGCCGCGCCTGTGATCGGCCCAACTATCGGTGAGTCCTCAGGGATTCCCAAGCCAAAAATATTCCTATCGCCTGTGGATCGGAGCTTCGCCCCGCTGTTCACAGGCGAAGTTTTTATTCGCGGTCCCGGATTGAATTTTGGGGACTCACGTAAGCCTACGGGCAAAGTACGGATCAGGCATGTCAGAGCCGTGATGGTCGGGCGACAAAATCGCGGGCAAGGTGAGGCCGACTCACATCCCCGCCGGGTTCCATGACAGTCCAGAAGCCTTCCGCGCGGCCGCGCCTTGCGCCCGCCGGCCTGATGTTCCTCGCCATCACCTCGGTGGGCTGGGGGTTCAACTGGCCGTCCACCAAGTTCCTGCTCAGCGAGCTGCCGCCGCTGACCTTGCGCGGCACCACCGGGGTGATCGGCGCCGTGCTGCTGGCGGCGCTGGCGCTGATCCGCGCCCAGAGCCTGCATGTCGAGAGCCGGCTGTGGCCGCGGCTCGTGCTCTATGCGGCGCTCAACGTCACCGGCTGGATGGTGCTGATGGGACTGGCGCTGCTCTGGCTGCCGGCGAGCGAGGCCGCGCTGATCGCCTACACGATGCCGGTATGGGCTTCGCTGCTGGCCTGGCCGGTGCTCGGCGAACGGCCGACGCTGCTGCGGACCATCGCGCTGGTGATGGCCTTTGCAGGCCTCGCCGCGATCATGGGCGGCAGCGGCATCACCGCGAGCAAGGAGAAGCTGCCGGGAATCATCATGGCGCTCGGCGGCGCCTTCGGCTTTGCGCTCGGCACCGTGCTGGCGAAGAAATATCCGCTGGTGATGCCGCCGATCCCGGCCGCGGCCTGGCAGATCGGCCTCGGCTGCGTGCCGATCGCGATCGTCGGCCTCTTGATCGAGACCACGCATGTCGACCGCATCACGACCGTCGGCTGGTGGCTGCTGGTCTATTCGACGCTGATCCAGTTCTGCGTCGCCTATGTCGCGTGGTTCGGCGCGCTTGCGCGCCTGCCGGCCTCGGTGGCGGCGATCGGCACCATGGCGGTGCCTGTGATCGGCGTGGTGGCCTCCGCAATCGCGCTGCACGAGCCGCTGGGGCCGAGCCAGATCGTCGCGCTGCTGTTCACACTCGCCGGCGTCGCACTGGCGACGAGGTAGCGGCGCGCTCGCTTCTCCCTCTCCCCGTTCTTCACGGGGAGAGGGTAGGGGTGAGGGGCCCTCTCCACGCGTGATGAGCGCCGTGAGACCTGTACCCCCTCACCCGGATCGCAAGGGCGATCCGACCTCTCCCCGCAAGCGGGGAGAGGTGAGCAAGATCACTCGCCGAGCGCCTGCTGCAGCATGCCGGCGAGCTGCGCCTTGCGGTAGGGTTTTGCCAGCAGCAGCACGCCTTCGTCGAGGCGGCCGTGATGCACGATCGCGTTCTCGGTATAGCCCGAGGTGTAGAGCACCTTGATGCCGGGGCGGCGTTTTTGCACCTCGTCGGCAAGCTGGCGGCCGTTCATGCCGCCGGGCATGATCACGTCGGTGAACAGAAGGTCGAACTTCTCGCCCTTGTCGACCAGCGCCAGCGCGGCGCGGGCGTCGGGCACGGCGATGGTCTTGTAGCCGAGGTTCGTCAGCTGCGTGACGACGTAGTTGCGCACCAGCTGGTCGTCTTCCACCACCAGGATGATTTCGCTGCCGCGCCGCACCGGCTCCGGCGGAGGCGCCTCCACCTCGACCTGGCCGCGGGCAGGCGGCAGATAGAGCTTGATCGTGGTGCCGTGGCCTTCCTCGCTGTAGATCTTGATGTGGCCGCCGGACTGCTTGACGAAGCCGTAGACCATGCTCATGCCGAGGCCGGAGCCCTTGCCGACGTCCTTGGTGGTGAAGAACGGCTCGAACACCTTGTCCTGCACCGCATGCGACATGCCGGTGCCGGTGTCGCTGACCGCGAGCAGCACATAGCGGCCCGGCGTGATGTCGGGATTAACAGCGGCATAGGCGTCGTCGAGCACGATGTTGCTGGTCTCGAACAGCAGCTTGCCGCCGTTCGGCATCGCGTCGCGGGCGTTGATCGCCATGTTGAGCAGCGAGTTGGCGAGCTGCGACGGATCGATATGAACGCTGGCGACATCGGACGCCAGCACCGAATTGATCTCGATCTGCTCGCCGAGCGTCGGCCGCAGCAGTTTGGCGATGTCGACCACGGTGCCGTTGATGTCGACGGTGCGCGGCTCCAGCGGCTGGCGGCGCGCGAAGGCGAGCAGATGCTGGATCAGCTCGCGGCAGCGCTCGGCGGCGCGGTCGATCAGCTCGGCGGTTTTCGCGAGCTGCGGCTGGGCGCGCAGGCTGTCGACCAGCGTCTCGGTGGTGCCGGTGATGACCGTCAGCATGTTGTTGAAGTCGTGCGCGACGCCGCCGGTCAGCTTGCCGATGGCGTCGAGCTTCTGCGCCTGCTGCAGCTTGTGTTCGGTTTCCCGCGAGGCGGTGATGTCGTGATAGATCAGCGCCGCGCCGGTGATGGCGTCGTCGCCGTCGCGCAGCGGCCGGCCCGATACCACGAGGTGAATCTCCGGCGCGCCGCGCACCGGCTTGGCGACGAATTCCAGCCCGTCGAATTCCTCGCCGCGCAGCGCCTTGGCCGACGGCATGTCGTCGGCCTGCATCGGCGTGACGCCATCCGACTGGAACACGTTGCTCATGGCGCGCAGCTGCCGGACCGTCATGCCCGGCTTGTAGCGCAGCATCTTCTCGGCGGCCGGGTTCGACAGCAGCACGGTGCCGGCGCCGTCGATCACCAGCACCGCCTCCGCCATGGTGCGGAACGTGGTTTCCATCACCGAGGTGGAACGGCGGAGCTCCTCGAGCGCGGCGCCGAGATCCTTGGTGCGTTCGGCGACCTTGCCCTCGAGCGACAGATTGGTCGCCTTGGTCGCGCTGAGCGCGCCCTGCAGTTCGCGGCTGGCGCGCCGGGCCGCCAGCGTCAGCGCGATCGCGAGCAGCAGGATCATCGCGACGCCGGCGAGGTCGATCGCCAGCAGCAGGCGTCCGTAGGTCTTCGACTGTCCGGTGCGAAGCCCTAGCACGCGGCGCTCTTCGGTGACGAGCCGCTCGAGCGCCGCGCCGACCTTGTCCATCAGCGCGCGGCTCTCGCCTGCGGACATCAGCGCCGCGGCGCCGGCGGTGTCGCCCGCGCTGCGCAATCTGATCAGCTCGGCGCCGAGCGCAATGCCGCGGTCGACCTGAGTCTTGGCGCCCGCGAGCAGCTGCGCCTCCTCGGGCGCGGTCTTCACCGCCGCCATCAGGCTGTCGAAAGCCGAGGTGAGGGCGGCGCTCTGCTCACGGAATTCGTCGGCGAACGAAGCGTCGCCTGTCAGCGCGAATGCGCGCGCCGCGCTTTCGACGCCCCGTGGCAACGGCCGGGTGTCGGAAATCCGCTTGAGGATCCCGAGCGTGCGATCTGCCGAATCAATCTCGTTGCGCGACTTGACGTCCAATCCGATCGACGCCGCGCTGATGACGAGGAGGATCGCAAGGCCGCTGCCGAGAATGAGACGCTGGGAAGCCATCAACGATTAGTACGGGCAATTACTTAGAAAGACGAGCGGAAGGTGCATACTTCGCAAGACATTCGTTAACGGCGGCAATCAGCGCCTGCGGGGTAAACGGCTTGCGCAGGCAGGCGGAGGCGCCGAGCTCGATCGTCATCCGCAGGAAGTCCGGCGCGCGGTCGGCATTGGCGAAGGCATAGCCGGACATCGCGATCACGGGAATATCGGGCGCACGCTCGTGGAAGACGCGGATCGCCTCGAACCCGCGCATATGCGGCATGAAGACGTCGACAAGCATGACGTCGAAGGTGGCCTGCTCCAGCGCGCGCATGCCGGCTTCACCGCCATCGGCGACGGTGACCTCGAAGCCCTGGCGTTGCAAGCACACCTCGATGGCAACGCACACCATCGGGTCGTCATCAACCACGAGAACGCTCGGCACGATGCATCCTCTTTTTCTAACGGCCTCGCGTGCCGGCGACTCGCTTGGCCTGTTCGTCGATTAAGGCGGAACCTAGACGGAAAGTCTGTATCATAGAATGCATATGCTGTTTGCTGACAAGCGGATTTCCAGCTAGCCGTGACACATCACTTGTATTTGTCCATCCCCTTTACGACAGGTCCATGACCGCAGTTCCCGTCGCCGGCCGCGCCCCGCTGTCACCGCTCGGCCTCGCATTCCTGGTGGTCGCCTCGACCGGCTGGGGACTCAACTTTCCCATCATGAAGTTCCTGCTCACGGAGTGGCCGCCGCTGGCGTCGCGCGGGCTGTGTGGCGTGGTCGGCGCGGTTGCGCTCGGCCTGGTCGCGCTGGTGCGGAGACAGACGCTGCGCGTGCCCGACGGCATGTGGTTGCGGCTTGCTTTGGTGTCGACGCTGTCGATCGGCGGCTGGGTCGCGTCCATGGGCCTCGCGCTGATCTGGCTGCGGGCCAGCGAGGCGGCCGTGCTCGGGATAACGATTCCGGTGTGGGTCGCGCTGGTGGCCTGGCCGGTGCTCGGCGAGCGCGTGTCGCTGCCGCGTGCGCTTGCGCTTGCGGTCGCGCTCGCCGGGATCGCGGCGCTGATCGGCGGCGGCGGTGTCGACGCGAGCCTCGGCAAGCTGCCGGGGATTCTGTTCGCGCTCGCCGGCGCGATCTGCGTCGGGCTCGGCACGGTGCTGACCAAATCCTTCAAGCTCGCGATGCCGCCGCTGTCGCTCGCGGCCTGGCAGCTTGCGATCGGCTGCGTGCCGATCGCGATCATCGGCGTCTTGATCGAGCAGCCGCAGCTCGCCGCGCTGTCGCAGTTCGGCTGGGCGTCGATGATCTACATGACGCTGATCCAGTTCTGCCTTTGCTATGTCTGCTGGTTTGCGGCGCTCGAGCGGTTGCCGGCGGCGACCGCGTCGATCGGGACGCTGCTGGTCCCCGTCGTCGGCGTGCTTGCGGCAGCGGCGATGCTGCGCGAGCCGCTCAGCACGAGCGACATCGCAGCGCTGCTGGTGACCTTCGCGGCCGTCGCGGTCGCCTTGCGTACATGAGACGACTTGCGGACATGAAAAAGGGCGGCGCTGGCGCCGCCCTTTGCAACTAGGAATTCAGGCCTTCATTACGGGCAGGGATGCCGCCGGCCGTCATAGCCGAGATAGGTGCCCGAGGCAGGATCGTAGGACCTGTAGCGCTGCGCGCAGTAGCTGGCGCCGCCGCCACTCGGCACCTCCACGGCAACAGACGGTTCATCGTAATATCCGTAGCTGTCGTCATAATAGCCGGGGCCGTAACCATAGCCGGAGCCGTAATACGCGCCCGAGGCGAGGGCGCCGCCGACGCTGTCTCTTATACACATCTCCGAGCCCACGAGACTTAGGAT
>NZ_JAQOSR010000108.1:0-31123 GCF_046718885.1 Bradyrhizobium sp. UFLA01-814
CGACGCCTTCACCTCCGAGGAATGTGCCAACTACCTCAAAAATTCAGGCTATCGAACTTAATGCCATCACGCTTTAGAGCGTATTTCGAGCGAAGCGAAGCCGGAACAGTGCAATGACGGCGGCTCAAGCCGCCGTCATCACGCTCATTGTTCGTTCGCAGCCGCCGGTGCGCTGGCGGCGGCAGGAGGCGGCGCCGGAGCTGCCGGGGCCGGCGCGATCTGGACCGGGCGCTTCGCTGCCGGCGGCCGCTTCGGGGCCGCAGCAGGCGGCGCGGCGGCGGCGCGCGCGGCCGGTGCGGCGGCGGCCGGCTTCGCCGGCTCGGGCGTCATGATGCTGACCGGCGGCGTGTTCGCCGAGCTCGGAAACTCCGCATTGGTCGGCTTGCCGGTGGGCAATGACTGCGGCAGCGCCGCGACCAGGCCGGCGGCGGCCGACGCCTGGGCGCCAGCCGGCGCGTTCCAAGACCCCGCGTAGCGCGTGATCAGGTTCTCGTAGGTCCGCTCGTTCATGTTGGCGATGATCTGATGGTTGTCGCCGAGCGAGCGGAACGCGGGGCACGCGGTCGGCGTGCAGTGGTCACGCGCCATCAGCGCATAGGCCACCAGGCCGTAGCGGTCATGCTCGATGGCGCGGCGCAGCGCCTGCAACTCGGTGGTCGAATTGCGCTCGGCGGTCGCGAGATCGCCCAGCGCGGTCAGGCGCGAGACCTGCGCCGCCGCGTAGCTGACCGCCGCCGCGGCCGTATCCGATGAACCGAACAGCACCTTCTCGCAGGCGTTGAGAACGGCGTCGCCGGCGAGGTCGTCGACGCAGGCCAGCGCCGGCACCGTCTGGCTGGCCAGTTGCGCCGTCCGCGTCTCGGCCGGCGCCGCCTGCCCGCCCGGGCCGAAGCCGCGGATCGTCGCGGCGACCGCAACCGCGATCGACAGCAGCGTGATCACGGTCAGCGCGCCGTTGGCGACGGATTTCTCCGCACGCAGCAGCGTGACCAGAACGACGATCCCAAAGAACCCCGCCGCGGCCAGCGTCAGCCACATCGGGAAGGTCGGTGAGCGCCAGATCTGATCCAGCGAGGAAGCCCAGTTCATGCGCGATGTCCCTCAACGCAGCGTAAGCACAATCGGCGACGGCGAACGCCGCCACCCCGACGTCCAACCTTCAGCACAATGGGTCTGCGAACAGGGCCTTTTGACGGCGGCGGTGCGGAACCCGCTCCAGCCGCCGGCTTGCGCACAACTCCTTCAGGACAGCGCGAGCTGACTCTCCTTGGCCACCCGTTCGAAAGCTTCGGTCGAGCTCTTGATGCGATACTGGCAGTCGTCACCGTCGGTCGGCAGCAGCCGGATCACTTGATAGGTGCCGCTCGCGGCGGGGCGCGCCACGTTGCTGGCCGTGAAATAGACGGTCTCGCCAATCGAGTACTTATGCTTCAACGCCCTCTCCATTTTCTTAGAGATTGCTGGCTGAGCTGACAGTCCCGATAGCTCAGGCCGGCATTTTGAGAACCCTGCGGCAAGCTAGCACATCGCACCTCCCCAAATCCAGCAAGATTGGGGCATAGCGAAGGTGCAATTTTTGCAGGTTTTTCAGGGCGATAGGCAGCAATTTGCGTGCCAGCCGGAAATTGCCCGCCGAGCTCGGCTGGAACCCGATTCCAGCCGCTCAGGCGGTGTGCGGCAGCTTGCCGCCCGGGCTCGCGCCGTCGACCGCAGCCGGAAGTTGCTGGGCGAGCACCTTGGACAGCTGGTCCACCGGAATGTTGAATTTGGCGGCGAGCTGCTTGACCGTGTCGCTGCCGAGCACCTGCTGGAGCTGCTCGGCCGTGATCGGCAGGTTCTGACCGGTACCGATCCAGGATTTGACCTGCTCGCCGAGCCCGGCCTGCTCGAGCTTGGCGACGATCGCGGACAAGCCGCCCTGCCCGCCATTGCCCAAGACCTCGCCGAGCACGACGGGGATCACCGCCGCGCCAAGCTGGCCAAGCATGCCTTTCAGCTCCGGCGAATTCTCCAGGGAATCGAGAATGCCCATGGTCTAAGTCCTTTCACGACTTGCAAAACCAGCCTTTCCGGATTCGACGCCTCCAACCCCGCGGCGTCAAGCCGCGATCTTTGCGACCGCTGTCACAATTCGGAAGCGCATGGAGCGTTTTCGAGCGAAGTGGATACCGGTTCGCGTGAAGAAAACGCGTCGAAACAAAAATCCGGAGCTTCGGTTCTGATTCAATCAGGACCGAAGCTCCAAGACCGGTCAGGCATCCTCGAATCGAGCGATCCGCAGCGTCTCGGCAATGCCGTCGCGGGTCCATTCGGCGAACGCCGGCAGCGCCATCATGGCATCGACATAGTGCTGCGCCTCGGCCTTCACCGGGATCGCATAGGTGCGGAAACGATGCACCACGGGCGCATACATCGCGTCCGCCGCAGAGAATGCGCCGAACAGGAACGGACCCTGCTTGCCGTAGCGCGCATGGCAGTCGGCCCAGATCTCCTGGATCCGCGCCACGTTGGCGCGCGCATCGTCGGAGAGCGCGACGGCGCGGATCGGCCGGTGCAGGTTCATGCCGCATTCGTTGCGCAGCGGCATGAAGCCGGAATGCATCTCCGCCGAGATGGCGCGGGCATGCGCGCGCGCGGCGCGATCCGCAGGCCAGAGCTTCGCCTCGGGAAATCTCTCGGCGAGATATTCGATGATCGCCAGCGAATCCCACACCCTGACGTCGCCATCGATCAGTGTCGGCACCTTGCCGGCCTTGCTGAACGAGAGAATGCGGTCCTTGTCGGTCTGGTCCGTGTAGAGCGGAATGAAGACCTCTTCGAACGGGATGTTGTTGGCGCGCAACGCCAGCCAGGGCCGCATCGACCATGACGAATAGTTCTTGTTGCCGATGACGAGCTTGAGCATGTCCGGGAATCCTGTTGCCACGGTAGTTTGCCATAGTGCATTGCACGCGTTCAACCTGTACATGACGCGGATGCGGCCCGGCGCGGACAGTCAGCCGCGCGCTCACGAAGGAAGGCAACATGACTGGCTATTGGACCGACATCCTGGCCGTCGGCTTCTTTGCGCTGGAATGGCTGGTCTATACCATCACGCTGGAGCATACCGCGTATGGGCGCGACAGCCTATCGGCGCGGATGCATGTCTATCGCGAGATCTGGGTGCGGAATCTGCTCAACCGCGACGCACGGATGGTCGACATGCAGATCATGGCCAGCTTGCAGAACGGCACCGCGTTCTTTGCCTCCACCAGTCTGATCGCGATCGGCGGCGGGCTGGCGCTGTTGCGCGCCACCAATGACGCGCTCGCCGTGCTCGGCGCGCTGCCGGTCAACCTCACGCCCTCGCCCGCTTTGTGGGAGGTCAAGTGCATCGGGCTGATCCTGATCTTCATCTACACCTTCTTCAAATTCGCCTGGGCCTATCGCCTGTTCAACTATGTGGCGATCCTGTTCGGCGCGATGCCGCCGGCCGAGCAGCGCGATACGCCGGAGGCGGAGGCCCACGTGATCCGCACCACGCGGCTGTTCGAGACGGCGGGCCGGCACTTCAACCGCGGCCAGCGCGCGTTCTTCTTCGCGCTCGGCTATCTCGGCTGGTTCGTCAGCCCCTGGGTGCTGTTCGTCACGACCGCCGCGGTCGTGATCGTGATCTGGCGCCGGCAGTTCGCCTCGAATGCCTGGCAGGCGATGGGAAGCTGAAGCGAACCTTGTCTACGACGCGAAATCGCGCGGGCTGAAGTCGAGGTCGAGCACCTTCCATTCGCCGTAGCGATCCCGCGGCAGCATCGCATAGGGCTGGCAGGCCTGCAGCGCCTCGGTCGCGCTCTTCAGCAGCAGCGGCCCCTTTTCCGAGGCGGTGGCCTCGATCAGCACCGGCTGCGCGGCGAGCTTGCCGTCGGGCTTCATGAGCACCCTGAGCTTGATCTTTACGTCGTCACCCGTGCTCAGCGTCGGCGGGAGTTTCAGGCAGGTCTTCAGATGACGGCGAAATTCGGCGACCACGCTCGAGCCGACGTCGGCCTGCTCGGTGGCGGCTGCGTCGAAATTGTCCTTGCCGGGTCCGGGGCCGGACGGCGCGCTGGCGGGCGGCTTCACGGAAATGTCGGGCGGCAGGCCGAGCATGACATTGTATTTGACCGAAAGATCCGGCTCGGGCTGCGCATAGGCAGGCGACGACGCTGCCGCCTGTTGCTGCGCCGTTGGCTGGGGCATCGGTGGCGTTTGCGGTGCCGGCGGCGCGGGCGGCGGCTCGGCCGCGGCACGTTGCGGCGCCGGGCTGGGCTTGGGCGCCGTCGGCGTCGCCTGCTTCTGAGGTGGTTGCTGTGGCGCGTTCTGCTGTGGCGCGGCCGCCTGCGCCGATGGTTCGGGCTTGGCTGAATCCACCGGCTTGTCGAGCGACGGCAACTGCAACTCGGGCGTCGGCGACGGGCTCGGTGCCGGTTCGGGCTTGGTCTCGACCTCGGACCTGGCGACCTCCTGCGGCGTCACGATCTCGACCGGCACCGTGTCAGCGGCGACGGGATCGAACTGATGGACCTCCGAATAAAGGAAAATCAGCGCGAGCAGCATCAGGTGCACGAACACCGACGCCATCAGATCCGCGTTTGGCCGAAACTTCATCCCACTCGATCACGTCAGTGATGTCTCTCCCCGCCGGCTATAATACCGGCCGGAACCCGCCTGCCTCAATCCCCATTCGGTCCAAAGCTGCAATCGGCCAGCGGGGCATTAGCATGATTGGGATCAGGACCCAGCCATTTTTCCGAGACTTGATTCTCAGGCAAAGACCCCGTGCGTCGCGGAGCCCATCATCGCGCGTCAGCGCTCCCGATCGCCGAGATCTCGCGCATGTCGTCGACCGACAGCTCAAAATCGAAGATGTCGATGTTCTCCTGAAGGCGTTCGAGCTTCGAGGTGCGCGGGATCGCGGAGACATTCTGTTGCACCAGCCAGCGCAGGCAGACCTGGGCAGCGCTCTTGCGATAGCGGTCGCCGATCCGCGCCAGCGCGCGGTCGCCCTTGACCCGTCCCTTCGCGATCGGGCTGTAGGCGACGAATGCCATGCCGCGGCGTCGACAGGCCTCGATCACATCGGCCTGGTCCAGATAAGGATGGTACTCAACCTGGTCGCAGGCGAGCGGCTCGGGGCATGTCGCCACCGCCTCCTCGATCAGCGCCGCGTTGAAGTTGGAGACGCCGATATGCCGCGCCAGGCCCGCCAGCCTGACTCGCGCCAGCGCGCCGAGCGTCTCGGCAAGCGGCACCTGCGGATTGGGCCAGTGCAGCAGCAACAGGTCGACCTCGGTCAGGCGCAGCCGCGCCAGGCTCTCCTTGGCGGCGCGTTCGAGATCCTTCGCCATGAAATGCGTGGTCCAGACCTTGGTGGTCACGAACACGTCGTCGCGCTTGACGCCGGAGGCACGCAGCCCCTCGCCGACCTCGCGCTCATTGTCGTAGATCTCCGCGGTGTCGATGTGGCGATAGCCGAGCCGCAACGCCTGCTCGACGATGCGCGCGCAGGTCCGCCCGCGCAGCTCCCATGTGCCGAGCCCGATTGCCGGGATCCTGGCACCGTTGCCTTCGACGACATTCATGCAGCCATTATGCGCGCATGACGAAGCGCTGCCAACTCACAGTGCGGTTCCGCGGTGGAACGTCGCGACGTCTCACCGCTCCGGCTGGTAACCGTCGGTCAACGTCTTCAGCAAGGCGATGATGTCGGCCTCATCCTGCGCCGTCATCGCGGGCGTGTCGCCGAGATGGCGCTCGAACGGCGGATCACTGACGTCGACATTGCCGTGATACTTTTCCGGCAGGTCATCGTACTTGCGCACCGTGCCGTCGGCGCCGCGCGGAAAGACCTTCTCCGGATTGGTATCGCGGAAGTTATAGAAGTCGAGCACCTGCTCGAGGCTGGTGAAGACGCCGTTGTGGAAGAACACGCGACGCGTCGCCGTGTTGCGCAAGGTCGGCGTCAGAAACATCCCGCAATATTGCGTCTGCTCGGCAATGTCGGTGCGGTACGGACCGCAAACCCCGAGATCGAAATGGTCGGGATCGCGGTTGCTGACAAGCGCGGCGTTGCGCGGCGCGCCGAGCGCCTCATATTGATGATCGGTGAACAGCGGCGGCAGACCGTCCCGGGTCGGCTGCGACGTATGGCAGCCGCCGCAATTGGCCTTGTCCGGATCGTTGAACAATTGCAGGCCGCGCAACTCGCTCTCGCTCAGCCGCGCCTTGCCTTCCAGCCAGTAGTCGAACTTGCTGGTGTAGGGATGGAAGCTCGGCTCCTCAACCTGATAACGCGCGACGGCAAACATCGCCTCCGCGACCAGCAGCCGCGTGTTGTCGAAGACACCGGCGCCGAACAGCTCGGCGAAGCGCGGCGCGTAACTCGCCTGGCGCAGCTTCTGCGCTACGATCTCGATGCTGCCGCCGTCCATCTCGTTGGGATCGAGCAGCGGGAAGATCGCCTGGTCCTGCAGCGTATCGGCGCGGCCGTCCCAGAACAGTCCGCCCTGCGGGACGATGTTGACGGCCGACGCGGCAGTCCCGGTCGCAACTTTCCTGGCGCGCGCGGCCTGCTGGCCGAGCGCGGCCAGTTGCGCGAAGTCGACGACATTGTCGTCCTCGTCCTTTTCGGGCCCGATGCTGAAATTCGGCTGCCGCTCGAGATAGGTCAGGCCCGGCACGGCGCGTGTCCCTTGCCGGGATTGCGCGGGCCCGCCGAGCATCACCGGCCCATCATTGGGTGGCCCGTAGGCATGGTCCGGACTGTGACAGGACGCGCATGACAATCCGCCCGAAGAGGACAGCGACGCGTCGAAGAAGATCTTCTGACCGAGCAGCGCCATGGCGGACAGCGGGGCGACCGGCGGACGCCTGAGCTGCACCGGGTTCGGATTGGTCCCCGGAAGTCCCTGCGTCTCGACGGCCGCAACAGTGCCGGCCATGCACAGCAAGCCGGCGCCGAGAAGCCACAAGGTGCGGCGGTTCATGTCAGATCCAGTGTCGTTAAGCGTTTTCGCGCGAACTGGAGACCAGTTCGCGCGAGCGAACGCGTCAGGGCAGAGCTTCGGTTCTGATTGGATCAGAACCGAAGGGCGTTAGTGGTGATGGTGATCATCCGGCGGGCTGACGATGACCGTTCCGGCTGTCGGATCAAGGAACAGCGTGTCCTGCCGGTACTCGTGGTCCTGGCCGTGGCCGCGCTCGAAGTCGAACAGGTCGGCGATCGATTCGACGCTGTCGTCGAACGAGCCGCCGCCAAGACGCTGGCCGTGCAGCCAGTTGTCCTCGATGAAGCGCACCACGGACGCCTGCGAGATGCGGGTGTGGCTGACGTAGTTGCGCTTGGCGAAGGGCGAGATCACCAGGAACGGGGTTCGCGTGCCGGGACCGCAGCGGCCGTTCACCGGCTGGCCATTGAGGCCGTTCGGCTGCGTCTGCTTGCCGATGCCGCGGCCGCACTGGCCGGGGCCGTTGACCTGGTCGGCGGTCGGGTCATACGAGGCGCTGATCGGCGCAAGGTACTGGTGATCGTACCAGCCGTCGGAGTCGTCATAGGTGATGATGACCGCGGTTTCGCCCCACTCCTTCTGCTTCTGCAGGAAATTGATCAGCTCGACATTGCCGGCCTGCTCGTCGAGCGGATCGGAGTTGCCGGGGTGACCGTCCTGGTAGGCCGGCATCTTGATGTAGGAGACGGCCGGGAAGTTGCCGGCCTTCACCGCGGCGTAGAAGTCCTCGAGATCGTAGGCATGATTGGCCGGGTCGAGCGTCTTGCCGCCGGGCACATAGGTGTGTCCGACCGCATTCACCGAGTTCGGCCGCGCATGGGTCGGGTTGGCGGTCGACTTGTAGTACTGGAACCAGGCGTGGTGCGGGATGTAGTCCACGACGGTGCCGTTGACGTTGCTCGAGAACGTGCTGCGGCCGCAGTTGGTGGTGCCGTTGCTGTTCTTGAGCGTCAGGTCGAAGCCGCCCATGAAGCTGCCCCAGCTGATCTGCTCGGCATTGAGCAGGTCGCCGATGTTCTTGCTGGTCATCAGGACCTGGCTGGTCGTGCTCGAGCAGGCATCGTAGGCAGGGTCGGTATCACCGATCAGCGTCAGGCCACCCTGGCCGTCGGCGATCGACGATGACGAGCCGACGATGTTCTGCGCGCCGTTGGTCTGGCCGGCAACCACCTCGAGCGCGCCGGGCGTCGACGGACCAAAGGTGTCGGTCCAGTTGTTGTCGCTCATCGCGAAGTTCTGGGCGTAATTCCAGAATGCGGTGACGGTGTTGCCGTCGAAATAGCCCATCACCTGCCCGTTGGTGCCGAAGGCGCCGACGCCGCCGGCGGTGCCGCGACCGGTGAATTTCGGAAACAGGTCTTCCTTGCCGTTGTCGACCGCTTGCTGCTCGGGCGTGTAGGCGTGGTTCTGCGACTTGGTGTTGGCCTGGGTGCGGTCGAGGCGGAACGGATTGGTCGCGCCGGTGCCGTTGGCCGGGTTGGTGTTCGGGTTGTTGGTCAACAGATTGGCGCTGGCGAGGTTGTTAACCTTCGGCGTATGCGGCTTCGCCGTGAACGGGATAGAGCCGGTCGGGTTGGTCGCAACAGGATAGGTTGCGAAGTAGTGATCGAACGAGCGGTTCTCGTTGAAAATAACGACGAGATGCTTGATCGGCGTTTGGGTGTGGATGTCGTGCGGATGATGATCGTGGCCGTTATTGCCCTTGTTGTCGTCCTGAGCTGCGGCGCTGCACATCACCGCAGCGGCAGCAACCAGACAGACTCCGACCGTCGAAAGAAATTTGGCTTTCACCGTAGTGCCCCTTTTATTTTTAAGGATTTATGACGTCGACCTGCGACAAGTTATCCACCACCGATGACAGCGCTGTGTCGGTCGAATGAATGCGACGAACGATGATGCGCGCTCATGTCCGCATCGGTTGCAGCAGGCATCGAGGGACCAATCTTTGCGCGCATGACAGACGCCCTCCTCTTCCGTCTCACGCGATCGGCTATCTGTGAACGCGGTTTCGGTCACAAGACATGGAATTGAATGACAGCAATCATGCGAACAGATTGTGCGCCGCCTGCTGTCGCGGCGTGCTCACACCCGAAAAAAATCCGCGCCTTCCGAGGATGTTGCTCGAAAAGCGCGGATGCTTGGCCTGGTGGCGGATGATGGCTGCGATTCAACTCGGCGTGAAGCCTACTCGTTCATTCCCGTAATCGAAGCGCTGACCGCCCGCGGATCGCGCTGCGGCCAGCGACCGCTTTCGACCTGCGCCAGGAAATCGCCGACGATGCGGTTGTATTCGTCGGGCTCCTCGATGTTGATGGCGTGGCCGCAGTTCGGCATCACCGCGAGCGCGGCCGACGGAATGCTCTGCTTCATCAGGATGCCCGGCAGCAGGCACGGCCAATCCTCGTCGCCGGTGATGATCAGCGTCGGCACATTGATGCGCTTCATCCGGTCGACCAGCGTATAGAGCGAGGGACGCTCCTTCTGCACGCCTTGCTGGGTGTTGGCCGATCCGACCGCCGAATGCTCGGTCAGCATGGTCTTGAACTCGGCGTGGCCACGCGGGTCCTTGTTTTCATATTGCACGCGGGTCGGCCCGTAGGCATAGCGCTCGGCGAAGGCCGGCATGCCTTCCTTGCGGATCATGTTCGCGATCACGTCGGCCTCGGCGCGAAACGTCTCGCGCTTGTCGAGCTCGGCGCCGTAGCCGCAGCCGCCGATGCACAGCGACAGCGCCCGATCAGGGTGACGCAATCCGAAATGCAGCGTCGCAAAGCCGCCCATCGACAGACCGACGATATGCGCCTTCGGCGCGCCGATGTGATCGAGCACGGCCAGGATATCGTCGGCGGCGCGCGCCTGCGAATAGGACGAGACCTGCTCCGGTACATCGGACGGTGGGAAGCCGCGCGCATTGTAGGCGATGGTCCGGAAGCGCTTGCCGAAGTGCCGCATCTGCGGCTCGTAGCTGCGCAAGTCGCCGGCGAACTCGTGAACCAGGATCACCGGATGCCCCGATCCGGTCTCCTCGAAATAAAGCCGCACTCCGTCGTCTGTCACAGCATAGGGCATGTTGATCTCCTGCCTTCTCTTTGCTTGTTACGGGATGGTCGCGTTACGGAATGGTCGCGGTCTTCGGCGGCTTGGCGCGCGGCAGATAGGTGCCGTGGTCCTTGCCGCCGACGAGCGTACCGTTGTCGACGACCACCTTGCCGCGCACCATGGTCAGCACCGGCCAGCCCGTGACCTCGAGCCCTTCATAGGGTGTGTAGTCCGCGCCGTCGTGGATCAGCTCGTGGCGGATCGTCACCTTGCGCTTCGGGTCCCACAGCGCGATGTCGGCATCCGAGCCGACCGCGATGGTGCCCTTGCGTGGATAGAGGCCGTAGATCTTGGCGTGGTTGGTGGCGCTGAAGGCGACAAAGCTGTTGAGGTCGATCCGCCCCTTCACCACGCCTTCGGAGAACAGGATCGGCAGCCGCGTCGCCACACCCGGGATTCCGTTCGGCACCCAGCGGAAGCTGGTGCGCCCCTTCGGCGCAAGCTTGCCTTGCGGGTCGCCGTAACGGAACGGACAATGATCCGACGAGAACACCGAGAACACTTTCTGCTGCAGCCCTTCCCAGCAGGCCTGCTGGCTGGCGACGTCGCGCGGCGGCGGCGAGCAGACGTATTTTGCGCCTTCCATGTTGAGCTGATCGAGATCCTTTTCGGTCAGCATGAGATATTGCGGACAGGTCTCGCCCATCACCCGCAAGCCTCTCTGCTGCGCGCGCCGGATTTCGTCCATCGCCTCGCGGTTCGAGACATGCACGATCATGATCGGCACGTCGACGAGCTCGGACAGCGAGATCGCGCGATGGGTGGCCTCGCGCTCGACCGGGATCGGCCGCGAGGTCGCATGGAAGCGCGGCGCGGTGTTGCCGGCGCGCTCGAGCCGGTCGGTCAGGAAGCGGATGGCGTCGAAATTCTCGGCATGCACCATCAGCATGGCGCCGGTCTCGCGCGCGACCGACATGGTTTCGAGCAACTCGCGGTCCGACAGCGCGAGGCCCTCATAGGTCATGAAGACCTTGAGCGAGGTGTAGCCGTCCTCGACCAGCGCCGGCAGTTCCTGGCCCAGCACATGCTCGGTTGGATCGGTGAGGATGAGATGGAAGGCGACGTCGACATGGCACTCGCCTTCGGCCAGCGAATGGTAATGCTTCAGCGCCTCGCGCAGCGTCTGGCCCTTCTCCTGCAGGCAGAACGGCAGCACGGTGGTGTTGCCGCCGAACGCCGCCGAGCGCGTGCCGCTGGCAAAGCCGTCGGCCATCACGATGCCGTCGCCGGACGGCTGGGCGAAGTGGACGTGGCTGTCGATGCCGCCCGGCAGCACCAGGCGGTCGGTGGCGTCGATGATCGTGGCCGCATCGCCGAGATCATGGCCGAGCGCCGTGATCTTGCCGTCGCGGATACCGACGTCGCAGGCGAAGGTGTCGGCAGCGGTCACCACGGTGCCGCCGCGGATGATGGTGTCGAAGGACATCAGTTTGTCCCCTCCTTCGGTGAGCGGTGTTCGATGATTGCGGCGAGTGGCTGGGCCAGCCCGCGTGTCGGCTTCGGATCGGGACGGCGGAAGGTGCCGGCCACCGCCTTGCGCGGCTTGAGCACCGCGAGCGTTTCCGCCTGCCTCACCGCCGCCGCGACCGGATCGACCACCGGCACCGGAATGCGGTCGCGGACCTTTGCCGCGAGTCCCGCAAGGGGCGCACCCGACAGAATGACGACGTCGGCGCTGTCCTGCTCGACCGCGCGGTTGGCGAGCGCGACCAGCAGTTCCTCCTTCTCGGCCTGCACCTGCGAGATCGACTGGAAATGACCGTCAAGCGTGCGGATGCCGGCGCAGCGCGAGCTCAGCCCGTGCATGGCGACGCATTCCTCGTACCAGGGCGCCAGCGCGCCGGCGAAGGTGACGATCGCAAACCGGCGGCCGAGCATGCAGGCCGTGAGCATCGCAGCTTCGGCCAATCCCACGACCGGAAACGCGAACAGCTCGCGCGCGCCGAACAGGCCGGGATCGCCGAACGCCGCGATCACAGCGGCATCGACGCCGGGGCCGGCTTCGGCCAGCATCTCCAGCGCGATCGCGCCGCCGATCTGGGCCTCCGCGCGGGTCGCGATATAAGGCACGCCGCGCGCGGCGGTGACCGGCACGAGCTCCGTGCCGGCCGACGCCGCCTTGCTGCCGGCGGCATGAAGCAGATCCGTCACATCAGCCGTCGTGTTGGGATTGAGCAGCAGGATCTTCATGGCGCAACGCTCCTCGTCTTCCGGCCGCGCGGTCTTGCCGGTGCCTCCGGTGCCGCGGCGTCGTCCGCCTCGGCATCCAGCGTCTTGGCATCCAGCGTCTCGGCGACGATCTCGCCGGTGCGGCACACGTGGTGGGCCAGTATCTGCCCGGCCCGGGCCGCATCGCGCGCCTTCAGCGCGGACAAAATCTCCTGATGCTCTCGCACTGATTCATCCCAGCGGCCGAGCACCGACAGCGCGAAGAAGCGCGCGCGCTCGGCCCGCGCCAGCAGCGCCTCGTGCGTCGCCTTCAGCACGGCATTGCGGGCGAAGCCGACGATCGCCGAATGGATCTGCTGATTAACTTGAAAATAGTCGCGCAGCTCGCCACGGCCGTGATGCCACTCGATCTTTTCCTGCAGCGCCGCGAGCCGTTCGAAGTCTTCCGGCTCCATGCGCAGCGCGGCGAGCTCGGCGGCGCAGCGCTCGATGCCGCTGACGGCCTCGAACAGCTCGGCGAGCTCGGCGCGGCGAAACGGCGCCACCACGGCGCTGTGGTTGAGCCGCAGCTCGACCAGGCCCTCGCTCGCCAATTGCTTGAGCGCCTCGCGCAGCGGCGTGCGCGAGATGCCGAGCGCATCGGACAGGTCCGCCTCCCCCAGCGATTGCCCCGGCGCCAGCTCGCCGCGCACGATCATGGTGCGCAGCCGCGCCGCCGCCTGCTCGTGCAGCCCGACCCGCGGCACACGTAGGCGCCGGCGTTGCAGCGCGGTCATCGCGCGCTTGGGTTCCTTGGTACGTCTGGTCGCTTTGGCTTCAGTCACCACTTGCCTGCATTGTCATGATTGGAGATCGCGCCCTCCCACGTGGATCGCGGTGGCCGCGCGCAGATCGGGGTTCGCGAACAGGCTGCCCCAGCCCTGCACGCGCGACGGATCGCAGCCGGCAGCTGTGAGGCACGCCCACAGCGTCACAGCAATCGAATCCAGCACCGGAACGCCAAATCCCCGCTCCAGCCGCTCGGCTGCGCCGGCGCCGTGCATGTTGGTGCAGAGCACGACGGCGGCATCGCAGCCCTCGCGCACCACCTGCTCGATCAGCCGCGCGACCTCGGCTTCGCTGACCTCGGCAAAGGAGAAATTGTCCTGCAGCGACAGATGCCGCTCGGCAAAACAATGCAGCCCTTGCGAATTCCAGTTGGCGATGATCCGCTCCTGCACGTCCTTGCGATACGGCGTCACCAGCCCGATGCGGCTGGCGCCGATCCGCCGCAACAGGTCGCGATAGGCCAGCACCGTGGTGCAGGCCTTGATACCCGTTGCCGCCGTGATCTCTTCGCACAGGCTCTCGTCGCGGTCGAAGCCGAGCCAGCTTGCCGAGGTGCCGTTCCAGGCGATGACGTCGACCTTGGCATGGGCCAGCAACTCGGCCGCGCGAAGAATCTCGCTGGCGTCGAACTGGCGCAGCGCCTGCTCCGACAGCGCGATCTCGGTCACCTTGAAGCGCGAGAAATGTGCCGAGACGTCGTCGACGCCCGATAGCATCGCGCAGGTGATCGGCTCGAGCGCGGTATTCGACGACGGCGTCAGCATGCCGAGCCTGATAGGACGTGTCATTGGTGAGCCTCGTCAAGCGGCCGAACCCTTGGCGGATTCGGCCGCATCGATTTTAGACCGGGAGCTTGCGGCTGTAATCGATCAGGGTCGAGCAGATCAACAGCGCAATGCCCGCGGCGGCGAAATACATCAGGGCCAGGAAGTAGGAGCCGGTGGCCTGCACGATGAAGCCGACGATCAGGGGCGTCGTGATGCCGGCGATATTGCCGCCGAGATTCATGCAGCCGCCGAGGAAGCCGGACTTGCCGCGGCCCGCCAGCGCCGACGGAATTGCCCAGTACATGCCGCACCAGCGCAGGAAGAACAGCGTCGTCGACAGCAGCACCACGACCGCGACCGCGTTGGTGACGTAGGCGACGAAGAAGATCGAGACCGTCGCCATGATCGCCGCGATGCCGAACAGCGTGCGGAACACGGTGTTGGGCGACCCGCCCCGCTCCCGCCAGTTATCGCCGATCCAGCCGCCGACCAGCTCGCCGACGAAGCCTGCGAAGAAGATGATGAAAGACGCGCCGCCCAGCGCCTTGATGTCGAAGCCGTGCACCTTGAACAGGTAGGTCGGCATCCAGGTCAACAGCCCGTAGAACGTGGTGTTGAAGAACATCCAGCCGAGGCACATGCACCACACCGAGCGAAACCGGAAATACGCCATCCAGCTTGCGCCCGAGGACGGCGGCGTCGCCGCATCCTCGATCGCGTGCGCCTCCTCGAGATAGCGCGCCTCGGCTTCATTGACCGACGGATGCTCGCGCGGCACGTTGCGGATGTAGTACCAGGCCCACAGCCCGCACAGCATGGTGCCGACGCCGGCGATGACGAAGGCGACGCGCCAGGAGCTGAACGCCGCCATCAGCCAGGCGATCACGATCGAGCCGAGCGCCGCACCAAGCGGCGCGCCGCCGTCCAGCAAGGTGGCGCCGCGGCCGCGCTCGGTCTGCGTCATCCAGATCGCGTTGAGCTTGCCGCCGGCCGGATAGATCGGCGCTTCCGACGCGCCGAGCCCGAGCCGGGTCAACAGCAGCAGCATCCAGCTGGTGGAGAGCGCCGCCAGCGCCTGGAAGAAGCCCCAGAACAGCGTCGCAAGCGCGATCACGATGCGCGGCTTGAAGCGATCGGCGAGCATGCCGCCCGGCACCTGCATCAGCGCGTAGGTCCAGAAGAACGAGCTCAGGATCAGGCCCTGCATCGCCGGATCGATATCGAACTCCTTGGCGATGACCGGCATCGCGACCGAGAGCGAGGCACGATCGATATAGTTGATCGAGATCAGGAACAGCATCAGCAGGAAGATCTTCCAGCGCACGCCGCTCGGCTTTGCCGTATCTGCCATTGCGATGGTGGACACCTGATCGCTCATTGCTCGCTCCTCCCGACAGATTGTTTTGCCCTGGCGCGCCCCTCGTCCTCGAAGGTTGCTGGCCTCTCCTGCCCTCCGCGAAGTCTGCTTCAAGGCGGCCGAGCCGACAAGCACATTTTGTATTCTGCATGCAATTTATTATATCATATTGATATAACTGCATATATTCTCATGCTTGCGCTATAATTGAGCGCCAATGATCAGGGATTGGGCGCCAGATCACTCGCTCGAGCCCGGCAATTTCAGGGAATTGGTCCCCGCGTTGCGGCTGCAGCGATCGCACGCACAACGGCGTTCTGCTCTGCAAAAACAGTGGTCCGCGCTTCCCGTCGGAAGCGCGGACCTGTGGTGAGCCGCTGATAGGGATCGTTCGTCAGCGGCGGATGAAGGCCGCAACCACCGCGCTGGAGGTCGCGCAGACAGCGACCACCAGGAACACCAGCGAGGTCTGGTTATGCTTGTCCATGAAGTGGCCGATCATCGGCTCGCCGAGACCTGCGAACAGATAGGCGAAGAAGTTCATCACCCCGGTTGCGGTCCCTGCGCGCTTGTGGCCGACCAGATCCGGGCAAAGCGCCCAGAACGAGGATTGCGGCCCATAGGTGAAGAAGCCGCACAGGAACAGCACCGTCATCCCGAGAACGACATCCGAGGTCGGGATCGCGTACATGCACAGCGAGGTGACCGCCGCGAGCGCCATGTAGAGCACGATGGCGAGGTAGCGGCGCGAGCCGAACACCTTGTCCGAGACCCAGCCATTGCTGAACGCGCCCACCGCCATGCCGACCGGCAGCGCGATGCTGATCCAGCGCGGATCGATCACCGAGGCGGCGCCGGCCTTGGCCCAGTTGCTGCCGAGGAAGTGCACCGGCACCCATACCAAGAGGCCGTAGCGCGCCGCGTTCTGGAAACCGATCGCGACGCCGGCGACCAAAAGGCGCCAGTTCGACAGCACCGCCTTGTAGCGCGCGAGCGAACCCTCATTGGCGTCGACCGCGGCTTCCGCCGCCGAGACCTCGTCGGCCTCGTCATGCGGCGAGGCAAAGCCCATGTCCTCGGGCTTCTCGCGCGCGATCAGATAGAACGCGATGCCGCCGAGCAGCAGCAGCACCACCGGGATGCGGAAAATCCAGCGCCAGTCGAGCTGGAAGTAGCCGACCACGACCAGCGAGGTGACGAACGACAGCACCGAGGCAAGCCCCGCCGCGAATGTATAGAGCCCGTAGACCGTGCCGCGCTCGTGGCGGCCCCACCAGTTCGACAGCAGCCGGCTGCCCGGCGCCCATCCCATCGACTGGAAATAGCCGTTGATGCCCCAGAACACGGTGAGGCTGACGATGCCGGTCGAGAGGCTGGTGGCCCAGTTCATGATGAAGGAGAGGATCGCGCCGGCGCTCATCACGCGGCGGCCGCCGAACTTGTCGCCGAGATTGCCGTTGATGGCCTGCCCGACCGCGTAGCACCACAGCAGCGCCGCGCTGGCCCAGCCCAGTGCCTCCTTGGTGACGCCGAACTCGGCCTGGATGCCGGGAATGGCGAAGCCGAAGGTTTGCCGCCCGGTGTAGAAGAACAGATAACAGAACATCGCCGCGAACAGCATCCGCCACTGCGCGCGGCGGAACGATGTCGCAAGCTCCGGATTCTGGACACCGACCGAGCCGACGCCCGACGGACTGAACGTGATCGACATTGAGACCTCCCCTGATTGTTTGGTGATTGCAGTCGGCCGCCGCGTTGTTCTTGTCGTCCGCGTGCGGCCCTCGTTCGGTCGTCCCTATGGCGGCCAGGGCAGCGAATAGGTCTTGACGTTGGTGAAGCTCTTGATCGCCTCCTGCACGCCTTCCTTGTAGCCAAGGCCGGAGTCCTTGATCCCGCCGAACGGCGACATCTCGATCCGGTAACCCGGGACTTCCCAGACATTGACGGTGCCGACGTCGAGCTCATTGACGAACCGCGTGATGTAGTCGAGCCGGTTGGTGCAGACGCCCGACGACAAGCCGAACGCGGTCGCGTTCGATATCCGGATCACGCTGTCGATGTCGTTGGGCACGCGGATGATCGGGATCACCGGACCGAAGGTCTCCTGCATCACCAGCTCGCTGGTGTAAGGAATCCGGTCGACCACGGTCGGCGGATAGAGCGCGCCGTCGCGAGCGTTGCCGTGCAGCAGCTCGGCGCCGTCGGCGACGGCGGCATTGACGCGGCGCTCGAATTCCTTCGCCGCGCCCTCGTGGATCACGGTGCCGACGTCGACCGTCGGGTCCATCGGGTCGCCGCACTTCAGCTTGCTCGCCTTCTTCAGCACCAGTGCAGCGAAATCGTCGGCGACCGCCTCGACGCAGAGGATGCGCTTCACGGCGGTGCAGCGCTGGCCGGAATTCTTGGTGGCGCCGGTGACCGCGAGCTCGGCCGCCTTCTCGAGGTCGGCGTCCTCCATCACGATCAGGGGATCGTTGCCGCCGAGCTCGAGCACCAGCCGCTTGTACCCCGCCCGGTCGGCGATGTGCTTGCCGACCCTGACCGAGCCGGTGAAGGTCACGAGATCGGCGTCCGGATCGGTGATCATCGCATCGCCCATCGAATGCGGATTGCCCGTCACCACCGACAGCATCTCCGGCGGCAGCCCGGCCTCGTAGAGCACGTCGGCGAGCGCAAGCGCGGTCAGCGGCGTCAGCTCGGTCGGCTTCAGCACCACGCGGTTGTTGGTCGCGATCGCCGGCGCGATCTTGTGGCTCACCATGTTGAGCGGATGGTTGAACGGCGTGATCGCCGAGATCGCGCCGAGCAACGGCGTGCGCGTCGTGAAGATCTTGCGCGCCTTGCCCTGCGGGCTGATGTCGCAGGAGAACGTCTCGCCGTCGTCCTTGATCGCGAGCTGGCCGGCAAACGAATAGACGTCGTAGGCGCGGCCGGCTTCGTAAAGCGAATCCTTCCAGCACAGGCCGGACTCGGCGGTGATGAGCCGCGCGAATTCCTCCTTGCGGCCGGCCAGGATCTCGGCGGTGCGCAGCAGGATGCGCTGGCGCTCGTAGCGCGTCAGCTTCGGCTTGAACGCGGCCGCCCTGGCAAAGGCGCTGCGCACATGCTCCGGCCGCGCCGCCGGCACCGTGCCCACCACCCTGTTGGTGTAGGGATTGAAAACCTCGACGTGCTCGTCGGTGTCGACGAGGCTGCCTGCGATCCGCATCTGCTCGTGGCGCACGGCCGGGCTCTGGATGTTCATGGCACTGTCCTTGGGGTCCGATAGCGTCACTGGATGCGGTTGAGCGCGACGTCGAAGGCGTCGAAATTGCGCAGGGAATGGCCGGCCGGCAGCGCGATCTTGCGGTTGGCGATCAGCGGCACCCGCTCCTCGGTCAGCCCGCCATGCGAGCGCAGCGGCTCGGTCAGGCCCGACAGATCGTGACGCGACTCGCTGGTGCCGAGCACCTTGTGCCTGGTGGAGATCACGACAATGTCGCCGATCCGGTCCGGCGGCAGCTCGAACCTGGCGCAAGCCTCGTTACGGGTCAGCGCGACCTCGATGCCTCCGGTCGCGCGCAGCCGCGACAGCAGCGTGTCGACGTCGGCGCCCTCCGGCGTGTAGATGGTCGCGAACGAGCCGAGCGAACCGTGATGAGCGACATAGGGATCGGTGATCGGCAGGATCACGCGTGCGGCGCCCGCACCCGTCCAGTCGTCCATGACGTCCTGGAGGTAGATCACGTCGGGCCTGCCGTCGGGCAAGAACTTGTCGTTCATGCCGTGGTCGGCGGTCGCCACGATATTGCAGCCGAGCGCATCGAGCTTCGCAAGATAGCCGTCGATCATCGCGTAGAAGTCGTTGGCAACCTTGGTGCCAAGCCCGACCTTGTGCTGGATGTAGTCGGTGGTCGACAGGTACATCAGATCGGGACGGTAGCGCTCGACCAGCTTGACGCCGGCCGCGAACACAAAGCGGGACAGATCGGCCGAGTAGACTTCGGGCAGCGGCAGGCCGACGAAATCGAGCACATCATCGATGCCGTTGGCCGCCTTGGTGGCCTGGTCGGCCTTCTCCGACGAGAACGCGATGGCGCGGCCGCTCGAATAGTCCAGACCGTACGCAAGCAATGTGCGCAGCTTGTCCTTGGCGGTGACGGCGGCGACCTTGTAGCCGGCGTCATGGACACCGGCGAGGATGGTCGGTGCGCGCAGGAATTTCGGATCGTTCATCATGACTTCGGCGTTGTTCGCCGTGTCATAGAAGTAGTTGCCGGCGATGCCGTGCACCGCGGGCGGCCGCCCGGTGATGATCGAGAGGTTGTTCGGATTGGTGAAGCTCGGGATCACGCTGGCGGCATGAACATGCGCGCCGTCCTTCATGAAGCGCGCGAAGGTCGGCGCGACGCCGGCCTCGATCGCCTGCTCGATATAGCCGGGCTCCGAACCGTCGAGGCAGATCACGACGGTTGGCTGCGTCGGCGCGTCGTAACGGCGCCCGTTGACGGTGATTGTCTTGCGATTGTCTTGCATGATGCCTCTCCCTGTCACTGCGCCGTCGTCACGCGTTCACCGCGCTCGGCATCCGCAGCGTCTGCGCTGCCTCGATCAGCCGTTCCTTCGACCCTAAGAAGTTGCGGCCGCGCTCGCCTTCAAGCGAGTCCGCGATCAGCGCGTGCCATTCCGCGCGCTCGATCCTGTAGGCGGCCGGATTGCAGGAGATGCCGAGCCGCGCCATGAAGTCCTCGAGATCGTCGGCCGCCCGCGCCAGGTCGGCGCCGAAGATCTGCTTCAAGCTGTCCTCGCAGAGCCCGCCCGCCCCTTTGACGCTCCGCAGCACCATCGGCAGCGAGAACGAACAGGCGATTCCGTGCTGCACGCCGTGCCGCAGCGTGATCGGATAGGACAGCGAATGCGCGATCGCGGTCTTGGTGTTGGAGAACGCCAGGCCCGCGAACAGCGCCGCCTGCGCCATGCGGCTGCGCAGCTCGAGATTGCCGAGGTCATTGGCGAGCTTCGGCAGCACGTCGAGGATGCTGCGCGCCGCGGCCACCGCGTGGTTGGCCGACACCGGATTGTTGTTGACGTTCCAGATGCTCTCCAGCGCGTGCGACAGCGCGTCGAGCCCGGTGCTGATGGTGAGGAGTTGCGGCTTGCCGAGCATCAGGCGCGGATCGATCACCGCATGGGTCGGATAGAGCGACGGACGCGCCAGCGAATATTTCTTGCCGTTGGCCTCGTCCCACACCGTGCCCCAGCAGGTCACCTCGCTGCCGGTGCCTGCGGTGGTCGGCACCGCGATGATCGGGATCGCCGCGAGACGCTCGGCGCCCTGCTGCGTCTCCAGATAGGTCTTGACGGTCGCGAAGTCGCCGCTGGCGGCCGCGAACACCTTTGCGGAGTCGATCACCGAGCCGCCGCCGAGCGCGACGATCACCTCGGGCTGCCTCGCGAGCCCGGCAAAACGCGCGGTCTGCTCGGTGAGCAGGCGGTAGTCCGGATTGGGCGCGACGTCGCGGATGGTCAGGACCGACGGTCCCGCTACGGCGCGCAGCCGCCGCTCGAGCTCGTCGAAGACCGGCTCGCCATAGGTCACGAGCGCATAGGCGCGCTTGCCGATCAGTCCCGGCAGCTTGTCGAAGCTGTCGGCTCCGAATTCGATCCTCACCGGGTTGGAATAAGTCCAGTCCATCCGCGCGTCCTCCGTTTGGCGCGAAGGTACGGCGCCGGCTGCTATTGACAAATTCATTCTACGGATGCGTTCTATTGATTATGTCAATAGTGTTCAGCCAGCTGCGCGCCTTCCATGCGGTCGCCACCCATGGCGGCTTCACCGCGGCCTCCCGCGTGCTCAATGTCGGTCAGCCGACGCTGACCATTCAGGTCAAGGAGCTGGAGGAGAGCTACGGCGTCGAGCTCTTGATCCGGAAGCCGCGCCACACCGAGCTCACCGAGGCCGGCGCCGCGCTGTTCGAGATCACCCGCGGCATCATGACGTTCTGCGACGAGGCGCACGACCTGTTGGCCGCGCACGGCAAGGCCACCAAGGGACACCTGCGGGTCGCGACCGTCGGGCCGTTCCATGCCACCGAAATCATCGCGGCGTTCAAGCGCGATCATCCGGAGGTGCAGATCTCGACCCTGCTCGGCAATTCCGAACGCACCTTCCGCCACATCGTCGACTTCGAAGCGGATGTGGCGATCCTGGCGGAGGTCCCGGAAGATCCGCGCGTCACCATGATCCCCTACCGCACGCACCGCGTGATCGTGTTCGTCAACCGCGACCATCCCTGGTTCAAGCGCAAGTCGGTGAGGCTGCGCGAGCTGGCCGACCAGCCGATCGTGCTGCGCGAGCGCGGCTCGACCACCCGGCGCGCGTTCGAGGCGACGATGCAGGCCGAGGGCATCCGGATCGAACCGGTGTTCGAGATCGAGAGTCGCGAGGGCGTGTGGAAGGCGGTCGAGCGCGGCCTCGGCATCAGCGTCGTCGCCGACTTCGAATTCGTGCCGCATCCCAATCTGCGCGCGCTGGAGATCAGCGACCGCACCATCAAGACCCAGTACAGCATCGCGCATCACAGCGGCCGCGGTCATTCCCCGATCATCAAGGCGTTCATCGACACTGTCCGGCGGATGAAGGGTCGTGATGCTACCGCGAGGGGACCGCAGCGGTTGTAGTCACGCCAGAGTCGATGTGGATTTATTCCGCAGGCGCCGACGAAGGCGCGGATTTGGTTCGCGGCAGCATGGTTAGTGCGATCAGCGCCGACAGGCTGAGGCCCGCCGACACTACGACCACTGCCCGGCCCATCGGCTCGATCAAGAGCCCGAACGCCAGCGGCGCAACCGCCTGGCATATACGCGACGGCGCCCCGATCAATCCGAGCCGATAGGCATAGTTCTCCGATCCGAAGATCGCGAGCGGCAGCGTTCCCCGCGCGATCGTCAGGATGCCGTTGCCGGCACCGTGCAGAAGAGCAAAAGCGGCCGCAGCACCGCCTCCGAAGATGCCGATGACGCACGCCCCGATCGGATGGGTAAGGCAGGCAAGCCGTGTCGAGAGCAGCGGATGGAAGCGACTGAGAAAGCCCGCCTCGAGAATACGCGCGGCGACCTGCGCCGGACCGATCATCATGCCCGCGAACACGGCCTGTGCCGGCGTCGCCCCGAAGGCTTCCACGATCCGCGGCAGATGTGCCGCCATCGCGGACGTCACCGTCCAGGCGGCGGCGAAGGCGAATGAAAGCACCACCATGGTCCGATCAATCCGGATATGGGGCTTCACATGCAAAGCTTGGGATGAAGCCGCCCGTTCGGTGCGTGGCAGCAGTAGATTGAGTGGCAGTCCGATAACGAGATGGGCAATCGCCCAGGCATAGCAGGTCTCGCGCCAGCCGATCGTGGCGAGGCCCAGCGAACTCAGCGGCCAGCCGACCGTGCTGGCGAATCCCGCGATCAGCGTGATGCCCGTGATCGAGGCCCGCGCATCGTTGCCATAGATGCGTCCGAGCGTGCCGAACGCAGCGTCGTAGAGTCCGAGCCCCATGCCGATGCCGAGCAGCAGCCACGCCGCCGACATCGTCCACACCGACCCGGAGGCACCGAGCAAGGCGAGCCCCGCAGCGAGGACGACGTTCGAGGCGCAGAGCACCTGCCGCCCGCCGACGCGATCGATCTGCCGGCCGACGCGCGGACCAAGCAGCCCGGAGATCACCAACGATGCGGAAAATGCCGCAAAGAACCAATTGCTGGAAATTCCGAGATCGTGCGCGATCGGATCGGCGAGTATCGCGGGCAGATAGTAACTCGAACCCCAGGCAAGGGTCTGGGCCGTACCGAGCGCCGCAATGATCGTGAGTCGACTGCGGCCCATCAGGAGCAGCCACAACCGGCGCGACCTGCCGCCTTGGCAGATGCGTCGTCCGCGCAGCAGGCGTCGGCTCCAGCTGGGGCCGGGCCCCCGCAGCAGCCGCTCGCAGCGCCTCCGCCCTCGACGCCTCCACGTGTACAAACGCCGGTCTCGGGCAATTCGAGCTCCAAAAAATCAGGCGGCTGATTGCGCCGCGCCGCAGCCGGACTCCTCGATGCAGCATTCGGCGACGAGGAAATTCACCAGCGTCTGCATCGCATCGTACTCCGCGTGACAAACCAGCGTCGTGCCTTCGCGCTTCTGAGAGACAAGGCCTACCGAAACCAGCCCCTTCACGTGGTGCGACAGCGTGGACGCAGGAATCTTGAGCCGTTCCTGCAGGCGACCGACGGGCATGCCTGCATGGCCCGCACGGACGAGCGCTCGATAGATCTTGAGCCTCGTTGGATTGCCCAAGGCCTCAAGGCGCGCTGCTGCATCATCGATCTTCATGATCACATCATGCATCCACATCCCCACCGCCGTCAATCGATATTTCTAGAATGTTCGAAATATTCGGATGCGTCGGTCGCACCGAACGCAAAATCCGGTTGACTCCCGGCAATACTTCCATAAATCTGGATATATGGAAACTGAAGTAGCCGTTCTGGCCCTCGCAGCCCTTTCGCAGTCGACCCGTCTGGAAGCATTCCGGGCGCTCGTCAAACACGAACCCGAGGGATTGGCCGCGGGCGATCTCGCCCGTCTCCTGGAAGTGCCCCAGAACACCTTGTCGGCGCATTTGTCGATCCTCACCCGGGCCCGCCTCGTCAGCTCGCAGAGGCGGAGCCGATCAATCGTCTATCGCGCCAACCTGGACGAGTTTCGCAACGTCGCGGTGTTCCTGCTTCGGGATTGCTGCGACGGCCGGCCCGAGGTCTGCGCGCCGGTCGTCGAGAGCTTGCAACCGTGTTGCCCTCCGCCGCGAAAGGAGCGAAGCCGTGCCTGACCATCCGTACAACGTGCTGTTCCTCTGCACCGGCAATTCCGCGCGTTCGATCCTCGCAGAATCGATCCTGCGAAAAGATGGAGCCGGCCGTTTCAGAACCTTTTCTGCCGGGAGCTCTCCGAAGGGCGCGGTGCACCCGTTGGCGCTGCACACGCTCGAGAGCCTGAACTACCCGGTTGATGACATGCGCTCGAAGAGCTGGCTGGAATTCGCCGCTCCTGATGCGCCGGTGATGGATTTCGTCTTTACCGTCTGTGACAACGCCGCCGGCGAGGCCTGCCCGGTCTGGCCGGGTCAGCCGATGACTGCCCATTGGGGCATCGAAGACCCTGCCGAGGCCACCGGCACCGAGCTGGAAAAACAGGCGGCCTTCATGACTGCGTTCCGATACCTGAAGAACCGGATCGGCGTCTTCATCAACCTTCCACTGCGTAGCATCGACAAGCTCTCGCTGGGCACCAAGCTGCGCGAGATCGGGCGTTCCGAGGGCGCGACGTCCTCACGAAACGACGTGGCATGAAACAATGAACATCTTTGAAAAATACCTCACCCTTTGGGTAGCGCTCTGCATCGTGGCCGGCGTCGCACTTGGGCACATCATGCCCGGCTTCTTCGGCGCGGTCGCTTCCGCCGAGATCGCCAAGGTCAACCTGCCGGTCGCGATGCTCATCTGGCTGATGATCGTGCCGATGTTGCTCAAGATCGACTTCGGTTCGCTGGGCCGGGTTCGCGAGCACTGGCGGGGTGTCGGCGTCACGCTGTTCATCAACTGGGCCGTCAAGCCATTCTCGATGGCGCTGCTGGGATCGTTCTTCATCGGCCACGTCTTTGCGCCCTTGCTCCCGCCCGGACAGATTTCCTCCTACATCGCGGGCCTGATCCTGCTCGCGGCTGCGCCCTGCACCGCGATGGTGTTCGTATGGTCCAACCTCTGCGACGGCGAGCCTCACTACACGCTTAGTCAGGTCGCGCTGAATGATACGATCATGGTGTTCCTGTTCGCGCCGCTGGTAGGCCTTCTGTTGGGCGTGGCATCGATCACCGTTCCCTGGGGTACGTTGCTGCTTTCGGTCGTCCTGTACATCGTGGTGCCCGTCGTGATCGCTCAGGTCTGGCGGGGCGTGCTACTGCGCAGCGGCGGCGGAGCATTCGACCGCACGATGCGCCTGCTGCAGCCGATCTCGCTCGTCGCGTTGCTTGCGACCCTCGTTTTGCTGTTCGGATTTCAAGGCGAGCAGATCATCAGGCAGCCGACCGTCATCGCAATTCTGGCGGTGCCGATCCTGATCCAGGTCTACCTCAATGCGGGGCTGGCCTATTGGCTGAGCCGGCGTTTCGGCGTCGCCTGGTGCGTGGCTGCTCCTGCGGCCCTGATCGGCGCCAGCAACTTCTTTGAACTCGCGGTGGCCGCTGCCATCAGTCTGTTCGGCCTTGATTCCGGAGCCGCGCTGGCGACGGTCGTGGGCGTTCTCGTCGAGGTCCCCGTGATGCTCTCGGTGGTTCGCATCGTGAAGGCAACGAGAGGCTGGTATGAATCCGGAACTGGCGTCTCGGCACCGGCGTCAGCAATGGAGGCGCGTCAATGACCGTCACGATCTATCATAACCCGGATTGCGGCACCTCGCGCAACACGCTGGCGATGATCCGGCAAAGCGGCACTGAGCCTGTCGTCATCGAATATCTCAAGGCGCCGCCGTCGCGCGAGACACTCAAGGAGCTGATTACCGCGATGGGAATGCCCGTGCGCTCCCTGCTGCGCGAGAAGGGAACGCCTTACAAGGAGCTCGGCCTGGACCAGCCGAAATGGACGGACGAGGAGTTGCTCGATTTCATGCTGGCACATCCCATTCTCATCAACCGGCCGATCGTGGTGACGCCGAAAGGCGTGCAATTGTGCCGGCCATCGGAGGCCGTCATCGATCTTCTGGACTCACCGGTTGGACGGTTTGTGAAGGAAGACGGCGAAGTAGTAGCGGCGCGATGACGGGCTGATGCGGCCGACGCAGCACCACTGGGTGCGACAATCGGCCCCGACGGGCAACTCAGCAAAACCTGTCAATCACTCGGCGCAAAAATATTTCGCTTTATCCGAAGAGCAACTCAGTGTATAGACGTACCCGTCTCACCCGATCGAGGGGCGCTGCGCATCGTCACGGGTGTTGCGGTGAGATGCGGTGGACGCGGCAAGCGCAACTGACGAGTGCGCATGAAGCGGACGGTGAAATCGTGCAGGCCTGACGCCCTAGCGGCAGGTGTCTCTTCGCAGGACGTGAATGCGTCGTTGCGAAGACGGTGACAAAAAAGCCCAGTCTCGCCGGGGAGAGCACGTATAAGCCGTAACCCATCGCGCAGGGAAAGCCGGGTTGTTTCCGGTTACACCTGTGGTCCTACCCCCCGTGCTTTCTACCTTTTGCACGGGGCCCATGGGTGCGATCGGCACCCGGCTTTCCCTGCGCCCTCTTCAAGAGAGAGGGCGAAACGAAATCCAAAGCTCGGACAATTCATGTCGCGAGAATGCGGAAGTTTGACTCACAGCCAGCGCAACAAACTCATCGTCGTCCCTGCGAAAGCAGGGACCCATACTCCGCAGCGAAAGTTGGGGACGGGACTCGTCGTTCCAGCGTCGCATAACGATCAGCATGGTGGTTATGGGTCCCTGCTTTCGCAGGGACGACACCGAGATTGCAGCAATGATGGCGAACTACGCCCTACCCGCTCAAGCCGCCGTCGGCTCGCTCGACAACGCGGCGAACACCGTCTCCGGCGAATGGGCGATCACGGCGAGCAGCGCGCGGGCAGGTCCGCGCGGCGCGCGCTTGCCCTGCTCCCAGTTGCGGATGGTTTCCACGGGCACGCCGAGCTTGGCGGCGAATTCGAGTTGGGTGAGCTGGGCCCGGCGGCGCAGATCGCGCACGGCCGGCTGCGCGGCGGCAGGCTGCATCGCCGCCTGGTCCGGATGTGCGGGCACGAGCGGGACTTCCTGCCCGTCGCGCAATTCGACGATCCGTCCGTCCGCCTTGAGCCGCAACCGCTGCATGATGGCCCCCGTGATGGCCCCTTGGAGATAGCGGCATCATCGATGAAGCGCGTTAAGTTCGGATTAACGATAAGCGGCCCGGCGCGGCTCGCGCCCGAACCATGCGCCGCCCTGCCCGCGAGCGCGTTACTTGAGGCCGAACCACAGCGTGGCGATGCCGAGGAACGAGAAGAAGCCGACCACGTCGGTGACGGTCGTGACGAAAGTGCCGGAGGCGACCGCGGGATCGGCCCGCACCCGTTCCAGCACCATCGGGATCAGGATGCCGCCGAGCGCGCCGGCCACCAGATTGCAGATGATTGCAAGCCCGATCACGATGCCGAGGCCGGGGATCTTGAACCAGGCCACCGCGGCGATGCCGGTGATGACGGCAAAGGCGATGCCGTTGACGAGCCCAACCATGGTCTCGCGCAGCACCACGCGCATCGCGTTGTAGGAGCCGAGCTCGCGGGTGGCGAGCGCGCGCACCGCGACCGTCATGGTCTGGGTCGCGGCATTGCCGCCCTGGCTCGCCACGATCGGCGCCAGCACCGCGAGCGCCACCATCTTCTCGAGCTGGCCCTCAAACAGGCCGAGCACCGACGAGGCCAGGAACGCGGTGGCGAGATTGACCAAGAGCCAGTTGAAGCGGCCGCGGGCGATGGTCCACACCGTGTCGGACAGCTCTTCGTCACTGGTGACGCCGCCGAGCGCCTTCAAGTCCTCGTCGGCCTCCTCCTCGATCACGTCGACGACGTCGTCGATGGTGATCACGCCGACCAGCCGGTCGATGGTGTCGACCACGGGAGCTGCGACCAGATTGTACTTGCCGAACATCCGCGCGACCTCCTCCTGGTCCTCCAGCGCGGAGACCCGGCGGCGGTCCTCGTCGATCAGGTCCTTGATCGGGACCGGACGGCGCGTGCGCAGCAGCACGTCGAGCGGCACGGCGCCGAGCAAATGCTTGCCGGTGTCGACCACATAGATTTCGTAGAAGCGATCCGGCAGATCCGGCGTGTCGCGCATGTAGTCGATTGCCTGCCCGACATTCCAATCCGGCGGGACCGCGATGAACTCGGTCTGCATCCGCCGACCGGCGGAATTCTCCGGGTACAGCAGGCTGCGCTCGATGTCCTCGCGCTCGGCCGCCGGCAGCTTCTCCAGGATCTCTTCCTGGTCCTCCTCGTCGAGGCTCTCCAGCAGCTCGACGGCGTCGTCGGATTCGAGCTCCCGGACGCCCTCGGCAACCGTCTCCGGCTTGAGTTCCTCGAGGATCTCCTCGCGGACCGTCTCGTCGACCTCGTTGAGCGCCGAGAAGTCGAAATCGGTGCCGGTGATCTCGACCAGGGTGACGCGGTCGTCCGGCGCCAGCGCCGCGATCAGGTCGCCGAGATCGGCCTCGTGCAGTTCCGCCACCACCTCGCACAGCAGCGGCCGGTCGGCGGCGTGGATGGCCCGGGTGATCGCCGCGACGAATTCGCCGCGGAGCTCACCCTCCTCGTTCCGCATCGGCATCCGGGCCAGCGGGTCGGCCTCCGCGGGTTCGGCAGCGTCGAAATTCTCGGCCATGCCGTGTTTCGCCGGTTTGACAGGAGGGGAAAAACTGGTTGGATGAGTGCGGAACGGATTACCCAATCGGCAGGGGCCAGTGCAATGAGAAAGATGTCGGGCGCACCGCGACCGCTCCGGAAGGCTTTCGCGGCGCTGGTCGCGCTCGCGCCTGTTGCACTGTGCGGCTCGGCGCACGCCGCCGAATGCCAGCGCAAGGACGCGCTCGGCACCTCACGTGTGCTCGAGGTCGACCCTGCGACCTATCCGCGCGTCGGGTTGAAGAGCTTTCCGCAGACCCTGCCGCTCAGGGATGGCGAGATCGTGCTGACCTTCGACGACGGTCCGACGCCGGGGGTCACCGACAAGGTGCTGACGGCGCTGGCGGCCGAATGCGTGCAGGCCACCTTCTTCATGGTCGGCCGCAACGCGGCCGATCATCCCGATATGGTCCGCAAGATCGCGCGCCTCGGCCACTCCATCGGCTATCACAGCTGGGACCATCCGCATCTCAACAAGATGCCGACGGATCAGGCCGAGGCGAACATCAACCGGGGGATCGAAGCGGTCCAGACGGCCCTGCGCGGCACCGCAAGCACGGTCCCGAGCACGCCGTTCTTCCGGTTCCCCTATTTCGAGTCGACGCCCGCGCTGCTCGATCGCCTGGAAAAGCGCGGTATCGCGGTGTTCGGAGCCGATTTCTGGGCCAGCGATTGGAACAAGATGACCCCCGAGGAGGAACTCAAGCTGCTCACCGGGCGGCTCGAAGGCCACCGCAAGGGAATTATCCTGCTGCATGACCCGCAAATGCGGACAGCCGAGATGCTGCCCGCCTTCTTGAGGTACCTGCAGGAGCATAATTACCACGTCGTCCACATCGTCCCGCCGGCGATGAAAACCGTGTCCGACCGGACACATTGAACCCGGGACCCAAGGTGGATTACAGACCGTTAAGGCGGCATTCATCGCGCCGCACCTAAGGATTCGTCAGTGCGTTTGGAATGCGGCCGAGATTCGATGATTGCAAACGTCATGGTGATGATCCGGAAGCGGTCGCGGACCGTGGTCCGCGCGGCGCTGCTGGGCTGCGGCCTGATGACGCCGTACGCCGCCCTCGCCGCAGACTGCCCTAACCCCAACGCACTCGGCACCTCGCGGACCCTCGTCGTCGATCCCAAGGAGCATCCCCGGATCGGCACCATGCAGTATCCGGAGACCTTGCCGCTCGCCGATCACGAAGTGGTACTGACCTTCGACGACGGACCGCTGCCGAAATACAGCAACCAGGTGCTGGCCATTCTCGCCAGCCAGTGCGTCAAGGCGACCTTCTTCACCATCGGGTCCCAGGCCCGGTTCAATCCGGAGGGCGTGCGCAAGCTGATCGCGGCCGGACATTCCGTCGGCACGCACAGCCAGAACCATCCGCTGACGATGAACAAGATGCCGCTCGAGAAGGTGCGGCAGGAGGTCGACGACGGCATCGCCTCGACGCTCGCCGCGCTCAATGGCGACAAGAGCAAGCTCGCGCCGTTCTTCCGGATTCCCGGCCTGATGCGCGCCGAGATCCCGGAGGCCTATCTGGCGTCACAGGGCATCCAGGTCTGGAGCGCCGACTTCCCGGCGGACGACTGGCGCCACATCTCGCCGCAGCGGGTCTATGAGCTCGCGATCCAGCGGATCGAAGCCAAGCGCAAGGGCATCCTGCTGCTGCACGACATCCAGCCGCGCACCGTTGCGGCGCTGCCGCGCATCCTCAACACGTTGAAGGAGCGCGGCTACCGGATCGTTCATGTCGTGCCCGCAACGCCCGATCGCCCGGCGACGCCGACCCAGCCGCAGCAATGGTACCTGCATCCGCCGACAGAGACGGTGGCGACCACGCGCTGGCCCAGGATTCCGAACTTCGTCTTCACCGCGACGCGGACGCTGCCTGCCCCGGTGCTTGCCGACATGGATTGGCGCGATGCCGACATCCTCGACCACGCACAGCGCACCCGGGTCGCGATGCCCGTCCGCACGCTGTGGCCGCAGCCGCAGCTTGCGCGCTTCGCATCGGTCTCGACATTGCCTATCCCGGCGTCCGACGTGTTCCGCGTTCCCGAAGCACTCGACCTGACCCTGCTCGCAGCCCGATCGGCGGCCGATCGCCGCCTCGCGCGGCGCGCGACCGTTGGCGTTGGCGTATCGCGCGCGCAGGCGTTCTCCGCGCGCCAGGCCAGGCATCCGAAGCAGGCTGCGCATCAGGCGCCGACCGCAGCGCACAGCAGAGCCCACGGCGCACCCTTGCATGTCGCGCCGCCGGCTGCGGAGAATGCTTCAGTCCACGTCGCCAATAATGTGAAGAAGCGCGCGCCGCGCGCCGAGGCGTCGGCTGGCAGACGCGTGCCTGATTGACGGGATCTAGTGTCCTGAACCAGAAGTTCGCAACATCGCGTCGTGTTTTGGCGGGGCATTGTAGCGGCAGAAGCGCTCGATGG